>CAYVZJ010000039.1:0-26210 GCA_964456155.1 uncultured Sangeribacter sp. | reverse complement strand
GTCATGTCGATGAATGTACTTTTTCTTGCTATTTTTACTCTTCCCATATTAGCTATTAACTTAATTCGGTTGGTTGATAAGTGATTACTATTCCTTTAGTGGATTAGTGAGTTGCTGCGAATGTAGCAACGATTGAGAAACCGATTTCGTCGATAGCGTACGAGAGGTTGTCGATTTTGTTGGTGAAGAAGTTGTAGGAGATTACAGCGAATGCACCAGTTGCGATACCGAAGGCAGTATTTACAAGTGCCTCAGAGATACCGGTAGAGAGCTCAGTTGAGTCAGGTGAGCCGGAGGTAGCAAGAGCCTGGAATGATTTGATCATACCCATTACAGTACCGAGAAGACCGACGAGAGTACCGAGAGTAGTAAGAGTAGCGACGATCGGAAGGTTCTGTGAGAGTGAAGGCATTTCAAGAGCGGTAGCCTCTTCAACCTCGTTGCGGAGAGTAGTGAGTTTCTGCTCTTTGCTGAGAGTAGTGTTTGCATCCATCTCTTTGTATTTCACCAGCGTGTTGTATACTACAGAAGCTACAGAGCCTTTCTGCTGTTTGCAACGCTGCATAGCGGCATCAATCTTATTGGCAGCGAGGTCAGCCTTGATATCTTTGACAAACTTGGTAGTGTTGCCTTTACCTGAAGCAGAGCTGAGTGCAATCCAACGCTCGATTGAGAGAACGATAACAGTGAGCAACAAGGTCATAAGGATAGGTACGATGAAACCACCTTTATAGACAGTGCCGGCGAGGTTGAGGGGATGGCCATCAGTTGTGCCGCCCTCAAAGTTGCCTGAATAACCCATACCGAAGAGGAAGATACATACAGCTGCGATACAGCAAGCGATGATCACGATGAAGGCGTTGCGGATACCGCGAACCTGAGAAATTTTTTCCTCCTTCTTGATTTTCTGAGCTGCGGTAGCAGCAGGTGCAGCGGGTTTAACCGTTGCTTTGGGATCTTGAGATACCATAGTTTGAAAATGTTAGTTAGTTTAAGATATTAAATTTTAATGATTTACACTATTTTCTATCCGTCTTGACGACTTTCTGCGACATGATATTTTCTTCATTCAAACTGCGGATTGAAGGCAAATATTGTGTTGCAGAAAGGCGCTTTTTATCACTTGTAGGTGCAAAATTACAATATATTTCGATATTTGCAAGTGAGACGGGATAATTTTTTATTTTTTAGTCTTTGACAGCAGCTATTCCGGGGAGCACTTTGCCTTCGATCGCTTCGAGCAGGGCGCCGCCACCTGTGGAAACGTAGCTTACTTTGTCGGCAAGGCCGAACTTGTTGACACAAGCAACGCTGTCACCTCCACCTACGAGTGAGAAGGCGCCGTTGTCAGTTGCCTCTACGATAGCGTCTGCGATGGCACGTGAGCCGCGAGTGAAGTTGTCAAACTCAAATACGCCGGCGGGGCCGTTCCAGAGAATCGTCTTTGCCGGGAGGATGGCGTCGCGGAATGCGATGATGCTGTCGGGACCTGCATCAAGACCTTCCCAACCTTCGGGAATATCCATCACTGAGCAAACCTGAGTCTTGGCGTCATTGCTGAAAGAGTCGGCTGCCACGCAGTCAGTGCCGAGTACGAGGTTGACACCTTTTTCCTTAGCCTTCTTCATGATGTCGAGAGCAAGGTCGAGCTTATCTTCCTCACAGATAGAAGAGCCGACATTGCCGCCCTGAGCCTTGGCGAAAGTATAAGTCATGCCGCCGCAAAGGATGAGATTGTCCACCTTGTCCATAAGGTTTTCGATAATGCCGATTTTGGTGGAAACCTTTGAGCCACCCATGATGGCAGTGAAGGGGCGTTTGATATCCTTAAGGATATTGTCAACAGCCTTTACCTCTTTCTCCATCAGGAAACCGAGCATCTTGCTGTCTTTGTCGAAGTAGTCGGCGATTACGGCAGTAGAAGCGTGCTTGCGGTGTGCTGTGCCGAAAGCATCGTTGACATAAACGTCAGCATAGCTTGCGAGGATTTTTGCGAAGTCTTTCTGGCGAGCCTTCATATCCTTCTTTGCATCTTCGTAAGCAGGGTCGTTTTTGTCGATGCCCACGGGTTTGCCCTCCTCTTCGGGATAGAAACGGAGGTTTTCAAGAAGAAGCACCTCACCGGGCTTGAGTTCTTTGGCTGCTTCAGAGGCTTTTGCGCAATCTTCAGCGAATTTCACCTCATGGCCGAGAGCCTTAGCCACAGCGTCTTTAATCTGGCTGAGAGAGAGCTTGGGATTAACCTTGCCTTTGGGTTTGCCCATGTGGCTCATCAAGATGAGGCTGCCGCCATCGTCAAGTATCTTTTTGAGCGTGGGGAGAGCACCGCGGATACGGGTATCGTCGGTGATGTTGCCGTTTTCATCAAGAGGTACGTTGAAGTCAACACGTACAATTGCTTTTTTACCTGCGAAATTGTAATTTTCGATTGAAGCCATGATTTTTAAACTTATTTAAAATTTTATTTTTTGTTCTTTATATGAATGCAAAGATAGTGATTTAAGTGAAGATTTGCTAATTTTGCAGTCATGAATAAAGCAAAAAATTGTAAATCGACATTATTTGAATGCCCGGAGAGGGTCGTTACATTGCGTGGAGCGGGGAGCGGACGCCGTTACCAACGCAATTTTTATACCGACAGCGAGTCCGGTAAAAGTCTAAGTGTAATTATGACTGAGGGCACGAATACTGAAGAAAATCGTAGATTTGTCGGTCTGTCCCGTTTTTTTAAAGCCAATCATGTAAACGTGCCGGACGTATATGATATTACTCCGGATGGCTTTCGCTATTATCAGCAGGATCTCGGCGACATCTCCTTACTTGATATCATACGAGGAAATTCCGGAGAGGATACCGAGCAGTTAATGCGAAATACTATCGACCAACTCATTACGATGCAGACGGTGGATGTCGATGAATTGATAAAGACTGCCTTGGGTGAAGACTTCACAATGACACCGGAGCTTGACAGGACGGCGATAATGTGGGATCTTAATTACTTCAAGTATGAATTTCTAAAGCCTTCGGGTCTTGAGTTTGATGAATGGCGACTTGAAGCAGAATTTCAACGCCTTGCTGACTCTCTTTCGTTATATCCTCGTGAGTTGAGGGGCTTTATGATGCGTGATTGCCAGAGCCGCAACGTCATGATACACGATGGAGAGCCTTATCTTATAGATTATCAAGGAGGCAGGATCGGTCCGATGATATATGATGTAGTCTGTCTTTTATGGCATGCCAGAGCCGGATTTGACGAGCAGTTCCGTCAACGGATGTTATCCTATTATGCACATCGTCTGTCATCTGAACATGGCATACCACATTCCGAAATATTGGAAGGCTATGAGAGATGGCTTCTGTTGAGACAATTACAAGTCTTGGGAGCGTATGGCCTGCGGGGGCTGATAGAAAGAAAATCACAATTTGTGGAGTCGATACCGGAGGCTTTGGAAATGACGAGAGCCACCTTAGCAGGCAAGATAGGCGAAGAATACCCGTATTTAAAGGAGATAATTTCAAAGTTGCAGTCTTTGCCGAGATTTCAGCGTCAGGAAATAAAGGAGGGATTGACCGTGACTGTATATAGCTTTTCGTACCGCAAAGGCTACCCTGAAGACTTGAGTGGTAACGGAGGCGGCTTTATGTTTGACTGCCGTGCATTGCATAATCCGGGTCGTTACGAGGAGTATAAACAGAAGACAGGCCTTGATGCAGATGTAAAGAAATTTCTTGAAGACAGGGGAGAGGTGTATGGCTTTATCGAGAGTGCCGAGGCTCTGGTATTTCCGGCCATAGAGAGGTATGCTCAGCGTGGATTTACCTCGTTGCAGGTCGGCTTCGGTTGTACCGGTGGTCAACATCGCTCTGTGTATTGTGCTCAGAAGGTATCTGAAGAAATAGTGAGAAGATTTGCGGATATACACGTGCGGTTAGTGCATCGTGAGCAAGGTATAGACAAAATATTATCATAGACATGAAAGCATTTGTATTAGCAGCAGGTCTCGGCACGAGATTACGTCCCTTTACGCTTGAGCATCCGAAGGCGCTGGTGCCGGTAGGGGGTATGCCGATGTTGCTTCGTGTGCTCTCCAATCTGAAGACTTTCGGCTTTGATGAAGTGACGGTGAATATACACCATTTCGGAGAGCAGATAATAGACTTTCTCGAGTGTAATACCCCGGAGGGTATGAAAATTAATGTAAGTGATGAGAGAGATGACCTTTTGGACACCGGAGGGGCGTTGCTACATGCAAATGAGTTGCTGACTTCGACGGCCTCACCCATCTTGGTGCATAACGTCGATATACTGAGTAATGCCAATCTCAGCGCCTTATACGACGCTCATCTTGCTCAAGGGAATGATATGACCTTACTGGTAAGCAATCGCCCGTCAAGTCGTCGGCTGATATTCGGAGATGATATGTTGCTTCGCGGATGGCATCATGTGGCGGATGATCGGTTCAGACCTGAGTGTTTTACTCCTGAAGGGGGAGATGAAGAGTTGGCGTTCAGCGGCATATATGTCATTTCGCCGAATGTAATAAAGATGATGGAGAAGATGGGCTACACCGGCAAATTTTCAATTATCGACTTTATGCTGAGTGCAAAAGAAACCCTGACTGTGAGAGGAGTCAGGGTGGATGATTTAGATCTTATTGATATTGGTAAGCCTGAAACGTTGCGCCAGGCCGAGAATCGATTCGGTCAGAACTGATGGTGGACAGTGCTGTGTCTTTCAGCATTGTACTGGAGGATGCAGCCTACGATCAGGGCTACTACTGCCGAGCCGCCAAACCACCAAGTGGCTGCCACACCGGTTGTGAAACAAGAGATTACCAGAAGAATAGAACCGATAACGTAGAGAATTATTGACCAAGTTTTCATAATTTTCAGAATTTAGTGTCCTTCTTGTAAAGGAGAGGGTGATACATAGATTAAATTAAGTTTACTGTTTGGATACATTAGTAACGCTCTAACCTTTAAAAAAGATTAGAGCGTTACGAAAATTATCATGTGCAGTCCCTCCGGGACAAGGGTACTCAGAGCTTAGTATCCGGGCACTTTGTGCCCGGTTACTGAAATTATGCCCCGCCGGGGCATAGGGTCTCGGAGTATAATATCCGGGCACTGCGTAGTAAGTTACAGTTCTGACTCTTTAAGTTTTTCGGCATTTTCTGCAACGGTGAGTCGGTCGATGCATTCCTGGATATCTCCGTCCATGAATGCGCTCAGATTGTAGACAGTATAGTTGATGCGATGATCGGTCATTCTGCCTTGTGGAAAATTGTAAGTTCGAATTTTGGCAGAGCGGTCGCCGGTGGAGACCATTGTCTTACGTCTTGAGGCGATATCATCGAGATATTTCTGATGTTCCTTATTGTAGATAAAAGACCTCAGACGTGAGAGTGCCCTTTCTTTATTTTTCGGTTGGTCTCGGGTTTCGGTACATTCAATGAGAATTTCTTCCACGACGCCGGTGTTGGGGTTTTTCCAGTTGTATCTGAGTCGGACGCCGGACTCCACTTTATTGACATTCTGTCCGCCGGCGCCTCCGGAGCGGAATGTATCCCACTTTATTTCTCCCTCGTGGATTTCGACGTCAAATTCTTCCGCTTCGGGGAGCACGGCGACTGTAGCGGCCGAAGTGTGTACACGTCCTTGTGTCTCAGTGGCCGGCACACGCTGTACGCGATGCACACCACTTTCATATTTCATAGTGCCATAGACGCCTTCGCCGGTAATAGTCATGATAATCTCCTTGTATCCGCCGGCTGCCCCTTCCGAGAAAGAGGATACAGCTAATTGCCAACCTTTGATTTCGGCATATTTCTGATACATTCTGAAGAGATCTCCGGCGAAGAGAGCGGCCTCGTCGCCGCCTGTTCCTCCGCGAATTTCCACGATAGCATTTTTGGCGTCATCCGGGTCGGCCGGTATGAGAAGAAGTTTGATATTTTCTTCAGCCTTAGGAATTTCGGCTGTCGCTTTATCCATCTCCTCTTTAGCCATCTGTCGCATTTCTTCATCCTGCTCATCGGCGAGAATGGCTTTCGACTCTTCGATGATATTAAGCAGTGACCTGTAATGGTCAGTGGCATCCAATATCTTCTGCAGGTCGCGATATTCTTTGGTGAGACGCACGTATCTGGGTTGGTCGGCGATTACTTCCGGGTCGGTAATCAGCGTAGATACCTCTTCAAATCGTGCGTCAAGTCCTTCAAGTCGGTTTAATAATGTATTGTCGCTCATATTGAGAAAATTTTTGCAAAGATAATGAAAAAGGAAATGAAATATTTGGCAGTGCGGAGAAAAAAGTGTAATTTTGCGGAGTCAAACCTGAGTGCGCTTGGGAAAGACGTATAATTAACAACAATATAAATCAACCGGCAAGTTAAATGGCAACAAAAATCAGATTGCAGCGTCATGGCCGTAAAGGCTACGCTTATTATCCAATCGTTATCGCCGATAGCAGGGCACCACGTGATGGTAGATTTATTGAAAGGATAGGTTCTTATAATCCGAACACTAATCCTGCTACAATAAGTTTAGACTTCGACCGTGCTTTGTATTGGGTAGAGGTAGGTGCACAGCCTACAGACACAGTTCGTTCAATCCTTTCCAAGGAGGGTGTAATGCTGATGAAGCACCTCCGTGTAGGTGTCAAGAAGGGTGCCTTCACAATGGAAGAGGCTCAGCGTCGTTTTGATGCTTGGAAGGCAGACCGCACAAAAGTGGCCAATGCAGCCAAGGCAAAGAATGATGCAGCAGCCGCCGAAGATGCCAAGAAGAGATTTGAGGCAGAGGTAGAGAAAAATCGTCTGAAAGGCGAAGCAGTAGCTAAGAAGAAAGCTGAGAAGCTTGCAGCTGAAGAGGCTGCCGCTAAAGAGGCTCTTGAAGCAGAGGTTGCTGAGACTGAAGCTTCCGCAGAGGCTGCTGCCGAGTAAGGCAACGAATTTAAAAAATTTAATGGCGCTGACCAATTGCGGTCAGCGCCATTATTATTATCAGCGCCATTATTATTATTTTATGAGGTGACGGAGGGGGGCTACGTTGAAGAGGGGGGTATTGGCTGTCTCAATATTGTATTTATTGCTGTAGCCGTCATAGATGGCCTTCTTCAATAATTCCGAGCCTTTCTCAAGATTATCAGTCTGTGCATAATATACAGCGGCATAATACGTATCTTCCGGTGAAGAAGCAGTTGCCAACGCCTCTGTCATATAAGCATCGGCATCCATTTTCTTACCTATCTTAGCAAGCGCAATCGATTTGGCCGCCTTATCTTTGAATGTATCCGGATCTTCAGCTTTTATTCTGTTGAAGTCGGTTACGGCAGCCTTGCCGTTGTTGAGTAAATTATTGTAGACGTATGCTCTGAGCAAGAGTGCCTGAATATTGTCAGGTGCAACCATGATTAGTTCGTTGAGCGTAGAGAGTGCCTCTTCTCCCTTCTTATCAGCAGCGAGAGCGTAGGATTTGGCGAGTAGTGCGTCAGTATTGTCTGTATTGCTTGCTACGGCTTTGGAGGCTTCGGTGACAGCAGATGCCGGCATATCTCTACCTATCAGAATATAGGATTTGATGATATATTCTTCAGTAGAAGGTGAGAGAGAGATGGCTTTATCTATGTTGGCATTTGCTTTATCAAGGTTATTAAGAGCGAATTGTGCCTCCGCCAGCGAGGTATATACACTTGCCTCATTGCCTTGCGGGAGAGCGGCGAGCTGGGTGAAAGCATCCTCAGCGTCATTATAAAAACCGGCCACCTGAGCTATGCTACCCTTCAGATAGAGCAGGGGGACACGATTGGTTGAGCGGTCTATAGCATAATTGAGTGCTGCTGCTACGGCCGGATAATCTTTCTTTCCCAGGTCTACGAGTGAATTAAGCGGTCGGCTGTTGTCAGAGGTCATTGAGAAACCGATAAGATAATTGGATGCAGCATTTTCATTCTGCCCCATTTCCTGATAGAGGTCACCTACGCGGCAGTAAGTCAGATAACTTGATGAGTCAGCCTTTTCTGCCTCCTTGAGCAGTTCATCAGCCTCGCTCGTTTTACCCATCATTATGCAAGCCTGCGCCATTCCGAAATAGGCCTCCTGGCTACGGGTCTTGAGTCGCTGCATACTGCTGAAGGCGCGATAAGCATCTTCCGGCTTATTGAGAAGAAGGCAGATATTTCCTTTCTTATATATGAGGGCATAATTATCGGGAGAGAGTTCAAGAGCATCATTGACTGTCTTAAGGGCACTGTCATACTCCTTTTTCTCTATTAGGACGTCAGCCAGAAGCGACAATTCCTGTATGCGGTAGGCCTTTTCTTTTGCAGGAGTGCATTCCAACGCTTTGTTGAGATCGTTCTGGGCCTTATCATATAGTGAAAGGCGGTAAAGCTGCGCAGCGCGCTCGTATAACGTCTGATAATCGTTGGGGTTCTCTTTCAAAATCTCTTCATAGCCATCAAGCATGGCCTTGGTAATCGGATTTATCTGCTGGGCAGCAATCCCGAATGAGGCTGCCAGAGCGAGACAAAGGAGCGATAATTTCTTCATATAATATATAAAATGTGTAAATTAACCTATTAGTAAACGCGATTTACGTCTTAATTGTTGTGAAGCGCCTGTCTTATCTTGACGAGTTGGCCAAGAAGTCGGTCAGTCTGGTCGAGTGACAGCATATTGGCTCCGTCGGATTTTGCTAAAGCCGGATTTTGGTGAGTCTCCATAAATATGCCGTCCGCTCCGGCGGCAATTGCTGCTTTCGCGAGCGTGGATATCATTTCCGGCATACCACCCGTTACGCCGGTGGAGTTGTTGGGTTGTTGAAGAGAGTGAGTGACATCCGCAATCACCGGGCAGTCGCATTCACGCTTCATGATGGGAAAGCTGCGCATATCCATTATCAGATCCTGATATCCGAACATGGTGCCTCTATCAGTGACGGCCACATCAGCATTGCCGGAAACTTTCACTTTTTCAACAGCGAAGCGCATGGATTCAGGGGAAAGAAATTGGCCCTTCTTTATATTGACAGCCTTTCCGGTGGCGGCGGCCGCAAGTAGCAAGTCAGTCTGACGTGAAAGGAAGGCCGGAATCTGGAGAATGTCGACGTATTCAGCCGCTATGGCTGCCTCTTCCGGGTTATGAATATCCGTGACTACCGGTATATTGAAAGTCTCCTTGACCTTGCGCAATATTATCAATGCCTTTTCATCACCGATGCCCGTAAAGGAGTCTAACCGCGAGCGGTTGGCTTTCCGGTAGCTACCCTTAAAGACGTAGGGTATGCCGAGAAGGTCGGTACAAGCGATCAGGTGTTCGGCAATCTGCAGAGCCATCTCCTCGCCTTCTATTACGCAAGGACCGGCGAGCAGAAAAAAATTACCGCGAGGATTTTCGGTCAGTGATTTGAATAAATTTGAAGCCATCTTAATGAATATATTAATGAAGAAGGTCGATTACATGTATGGTCTGGAGGGCACAGATGGCGGCAGTCTCCGTGCGTAGACGTGTGTCCCCAAAGGTGACCGGGAGAAAACCCGCTGCGAGTGCCCGGCTAACTTCCTCGGGGGTAAAATCACCTTCCGGTCCTATCAAGACTGTTACATCCCGGCCGGCTACATACTCATCGACAAGCCGGAGACGCTTTGTCTCCTCATTGCAATAACCCATGAATTTCATGACGGGTTGTTGAGGATTTGAGTCTGTGTCGGAGTTCCGGCAAGACTTGATAAAAGTGTTGTAAGGAGTGAGTTCTACGATTTCCGGCAAAGTCGTTTTAAGGCTTTGCTTCATAGCCGAGACAGCAATCTTTATCAGGCGGTCGGTGCGCATATTTTTTCTTTCGCTGCGGGCGCACTTTACGAAGACTATGCGGTTTACACCCAGTTCGACACACTTTTCCACCATCCACTCCATGCGGTCTGCATTTTTAGTAGGCGCGACCGCAAGAGTGATAAAGCCGTTCCACACTTGCGGTATTATCTCTTTTGATAAGATTTCCACTTCGCAGCCCTTGGCGTCGGCAGATAGAAGTCGGCATTCAAATCGAGCCCCCATTCCATCTGTTACAAAGATGGTATCACCCTCATGTTTGCGCAATACGCGTACTGCATGAGCTGACTCCTCAGCGCAAAGTCTGTGAGAAGACTCTATCTGACTGTCATAAAATTGTATCATTTGGCAGACTCGGGATATATCGACGGTGAAATCATGAGATATAGATTAGATTTCTGAAAATTGATTATTGCTGACAAATCCGTCTCCACCCTCTGTAGTGTCGGCCACTTGGAGCGTAGATGGCTTCTTATCATCCTTAAAAGCGAAGATGAATAGTACAGCCACGACGAGAGCGTATGCTGCGAAGATAAACCATGAGACGCGCCAGCCCTCAAGTTGGGTTTCGGGAGTATCTGTTGCAATGACATTCGCATTAACTACAGCCATTGCAGAGAGAGTGCCTATTGTAGCACCGAGTCCGTTAGTCATTATCATGAATAGTCCCTGAGCGGAGCTGCGAGTGTCGGGAGTGGTCATCTTATCGACATACAGACCACCACTTACATTAAAGAAGTCGAATGCGATACCATACACTATACAGGAGAGTATAAGCATCCAGACGCCTGACGAGGGATTTCCGAGTCCGAAGAAGCCGAAGCGAAGCACCCATGCGAACATCGCCATAAGCATGACACCCTTGATGCCGAACTTTTTGAGGCAGTAGGGGATAAGCAAGATGCATAGAGTCTCTGATGTCTGCGAGATAGCGATGATGGCATTTGCATTTTGAGTAGCCCAAGCCTTAGCATATTCAGGGATTTGGGCGAAGAAAGAGATATATGCGTTGGCGTAGCCATTGGTGATTTGCAGGGAGACGCCGAGCAGCATACTGAAGATAAAGAAAATGGCCATCTTACGGTCTTTGAAGAGCGTGAACGACTTGAGTCCGAGCATCTCCACAATACTGCCTTTGGCCTGAGTCTTACAGACTTCACACTTGGGCATTGTCAAAGCGTAAAGTGCCATTATGAAGCTGAAAGTAGCCGACACGATGAGCTGCATGGCAGTGGTCTGAAATTTTGCGCCTTCCGGTCCGGCAAAGTTGACGAAGAGCATAGCGCAGATAAAGCCTATAGTTCCCCATATGCGAATAGGCGGGAAATCCTTGACTGTATCCATTCCGGCTTTATTGAGTGCATTGAAGGTTACGGAGTTATTGAGTCCGATGGTAGGCATAAAGAATGCGACAGACAATGTATAGAGCGTAAAGAGGGGTGCGAGGGCGATGTGAGGAGTGGTAAGGCTGTAAATGCCGGCAGCAGCCATAAAGAGTCCGCCAAGCAGTTGGCAAAGACTCAGCATTCTCTGTGCCTGAATACAACGGTCGGCCAAAATGCCGATAAGGGAGGGCATAAAGAGGGATACGATGCCTTGCACGGCGTAAAACCATCCTATTTCTGTCTGAAAACCGTTTTGGAAAAGAAAATTGCCGAGTGATGTAAGGTAACTACCCCAGATGGCAAATTCCAGAAAGCTTAAAGTGGCAAGCCTGAATTTAATCAATCCATTATTTTTCATGATATAGATAGCTTTATTAAATATTTCTAATAGTGGAATAAATATTTACAAATATAAGATTTTTAGTTGAGAATTGCTTCGTTTCTTATTGATAAATCGACATAAGAATACTAAATTATAATCCTCAGTCACTTTACGATGATTTTCATGCCGTCGTAAGCGGGATGTACATTATCCGGGAGCCGGGCATCGAGCGAGTCATGTCGTCCTGCTTCATGGCAAAGATGAGACAGGTAAGCCTGCTTCGGCTTAACATCCTCAATCAATTTCAGAGCCTCGGGAATAGTAAGGTGAGCGAAATGTTGACGGTCTCTCAATGCGCTGATTACGAGCACGTCAAGTTCTTCGAGTTTACTCTTTTCTTCGTCGTCAATAGTTTTGATATCAGTTATATAAGCGAATTTGCCGATGCGGTATCCAAAGATAGGGAGTTTTCCGTGATAAACTTCGACAGGAATAATTTCCAGTCCCTTGATAAAGAACGGTTTATTATCTATTTCCACGATATTAAGTTGTGGCACGCCCGGATAAAGGACATCCTTGAAGCAATAATCAAGTCGCTTGCGCAAAGCCTCTGCCACGTGTTTGCTCATATACAGGTTGACTTTAGACTGGGCGCAGAAGGGACGGAGGTCGTCTATCCCTCCTACATGGTCATAATGTTCGTGAGTAATAATGACCGCATCAATGTCATGAAGCCCAAGGCGTAGAGCTTGTTCTCTAAAATCCGGTGAGGGGTCGATGAGTATTTTTTGTCCCATGGTCTGGACGAGAGCGGAGCAACGCAATCTCTTGTCATGAGGGTCGTTGGAGACGCAAGTGTCGCAATCGCAGCCCACTTCGGGCACGCCCTTTGAAGTGCCCGAACCAAGTATTGTGACGGTGATATCGGTGTCGATATAGTTTACCTCCGGCTGGAGCCAAATATGAAATGAGCGATTTACCTGTCGTCTTACCTTATCGGCGAGCATAAGCACATCTCCGGCTGAAGCATTGCCCGTATTGGCAATGACGAGGCAATTATCAGGGTATACCTTAGCACCTCCCACTGAAGCCCCTCTTAGACCGGCGTGCTCTATAAGCCATCCGGCCGGTATTTTTACGTATTGGTTGTCGCCGGGATAGTGAGAGCCGCTTTGCTCTGCCTCTACCGGATAGCAGGGAATGTCCGGATTGTAATAAAGCATCTCCTTTTCGTAATATGCACGGCGCACGATAGGGTTTTTGAAGAAACTGCCTGCGCTGCCGATTAAGGCCGGAGCCGGGAGTTTACTGTCTCTAATGGCCAACACTTCCTTACGGACATCTGTAAGAGTAGGGGTATGGCCAAGTTTACTCTCAAGATCTGAGAGTGAGCCATAAGAGAGACAAGACGCGATGGATGATTTATGAAGCCGAAAACTAACTCGAAGCACGAAATATCTGTCGCGCCAGATGGTCTTGAATTTGCTGTTGCGATATTCAAAGTCGCAGTCTGAGCCCTTGATAGTCTCTACTTTATTGGTGAGACGGTCGAAAACCTCTACATTGTGTATCAAATCTCCGGCCTCCACTCCGTATGCCCCGACATTCTGCACCGGTGCAGCTCCGACTTCCCCCGGAATACCGGAGAGATTTTCAAGTCCGGCATAATCATTGTCCACGCAATATTTGACAAGATCGTCCCATCTCTCACCGGCGCCGGCTATTACGAAAACCGTATTTTCTTCATCCTTCTTAGGATACGCCACAATACCTTTAATGCCGGAGTGGAGTATGAGGCCATTGAAGTCGTGTATGAAAAGAAGATTGCTGCCTCCTCCGATGTGGAGCACCTGATTGTACAGGTATTCGTCCGTTCGGCAGATGCGGGTCAGTTCTTTCCAGTCGGCATATTCAGCAAATAAAGCAGTTTTCGCTTTGATGCCGAAGGTGGTAAGCCGTGTTATATCGTAATCCTTTATGAAATCGTATTCAGCCATATATTCTTTATTATCTTGTCGTGATATGGAAAATTAAAGAGAAGAATTTTGGAGGGAGGTGCCGTTAGCTTTTGTCAGCACACCGTCTCTGAAGAAAAGCACAGTCCCGTCGGCATATCTCCAGACGTCGATTGTAGAACTGTAGTCTCTTGTGGATGTCACGTCTTCCGGAGGCCCCAGTGCCAGCCGGCATTCATTTTTTGTCATACCGAGCGCTATGACAGCATGACAGATTTTATCCCAGTTTTCCGCTGAAATATTACTGTTTTGTTTTCTCGGGTCGGTCAATGAAAAAAGCGAGGGGAAAGTCTTGGCATTACTATCCCTATTATCAAAATTCATCAGATAGTAACCTGTAGCATTTTCAGAGGGGACGTAAAACTCTACAAGCATCGGATTAATTTGATTTCCGGGAGTGACGCTGACAATATTCGCTTTGAGATATCTGCATCCGTGACTTAGACTGGAGTCACTGTCAAGCCAGTTGATAGACAGGGGGTAGACTGTCATTCCGGAGAGAATGGAGTTAGCCTGATCTATCATATCAAGGTCGATAAGCATAGGAAGTCTGTCGGAGGTGATATCAGCCGTTTGTTTCAGTCCTCCGAGCCGGGGGGAGTAATCGTAAAGATCGTCTCCTTTGCTGAATATGATGTGAGTGTCGTCGGAGCCATCAAATCCCTTGATATCATACGTATCTTTAAAGACGATAGTATCTCCGACGAGGTTGCTGACAGCCGGAGCCCCGTTCATAGGGGCTATGATATATTCCGCCCTTTGATCTGTCAAGAGGAATTTCTTTCCGGGAATCCATTCTTTGATGTTTTGACCTTTGATGTCGGATAGGATTAATTCCTCCGGCTTGGGTGTCAAAAGACGTTTATCCTCTTTTGAGATAGTTATCTTTTTGGTTCCCTCTATGCCTGTAAAGCAACTTTGGCAACATAGCGAGCAAATGGCAAGAAGTGACATAAATGTGAGTCGCTTCCTGAATGCAGTAGAGCCCGTAATAATATGTAGGTCGAAATTCCTCATTAATCTAACTACAAAAGTAGTGAAAAAAGTGTGAAAAAGTGTCAGAAGAGAGGGAAAAAGAGAATGGGAACGGTAGAATAAAACAAATAGAGGACATGTTTCTACAACATATCCTCTAATGTAGCGGGACCGAGAATTGAACTCGGGACCTCCGGGTTATGAATCCGACGCTCTAACCGACTGAGCTATCCCGCCATAAAATAATCACTTAAAATGCAATTGTTTCCGAATTGCGAGTGCAAAGTTATAATAAGTTTTCCAAATAACCAAATATTTTGGTGAAAAATCCCTTAAAAAACTCGAAAAAAATTTTTTTAGAAAAAAAGTGCATTTTTTTAGGAAAAAAATTTGGTGGATTGAAAAAAATGGCGTAACTTTGCAGTGCAATTGAGGAAATAAGGCCGATTAGTGTAGCGGTTAGCACGCCACCCTCTCACGGTGGAGACTCGGGTTCGAGTCCCGGATCGGCTACTAAAGAAGACTGAAATCAAATTTCAGTCTTCTTTTTGTATTAGCCCCATTCCGCAATAAATGTTAACGCAGGGGTCTTGGTGAGATTGATATTCCTATAAAATTTAACCCCATCTCATATCCAAATGAGATGGGGTCTTGGTAATATTGTTGTGATTCTATTTTCTTATAAGGTGTCTTTGTGACGTCTTATTTGAGATGAAGCACCTGTCCGGCCTTGATCACGTCGGAAGAAGTCAGATTGTTGATGCGTCTCAGAGACGTGGTAGACATACCGTAAGCCTTAGCGATGGAGGTGAGCGTGTCACCCTTTTTCACAGTGTAAGTGGCGACGTCCGTGCTCTGCTTTGTGTAAGGATTTGTCTTCTCGCTTTTGGCCAGTTCACGAGAGGGAGCGTAATTACGAGCCTTCGTATAAGTCTGCTTGGAGAATGTGTAAGTATCGGTATGTGTCGTCTTGTTTTCAAAGTCGAAAATAGCCGAAGGATTGATAGCATAACCCATGAAGCGAGTTTCAAAGTGGAGGTGCGGACCGGTAGAGCGACCGGTATTGCCACCCAGTGCTATAGGCTGGCCGGCTCTTACGGTTTGATCTGCCTTTACGAGCGGACGGGTAAGGTGACCGTAAACAGTTTCAAGCCCGTTGGGATGACGGATAATGACATAATTGCCATAGCCTTTGGCCTCATAGTTGGTGAGACGCACCTTGCCGTCAAATGCCGCATAGATAGTGTCGTTCATCTTGATGCCTATATCAACGCCCTTATGCATACGGCCGAATTTTGCACGGTAACCGTAATTGGAGGTGATGCGTCCCTTGTGAGGGATGCAATAATTAGTGACGTTGATTACAGCCGAATTGGGCACGTCTGATTCCTTAAAGGGGTTAACGTGACGCGAGTTCCAACCTTCGGTATAGATGTCAAGCTCAGGCTCGATATCCTCAATAAGGTCGATGAAGGTGGACTTCTCTACGAGACGGATTTGGTCTTTGTTTGAAGATTGATTGGCGAGAAGCTCCTTATGTGCGGCAGAGTGCGAAGAGCGGCTTTTTGTGGTCTGTGCATTGGCGGCCATGAAGCAAGAAGCAACACAGAGCGCTGCCAGACTTAATTTCTTTATGTTCTTAATAGACTTCATAATCATTTCAATTCATCATCACCGTAAAAGAAACGGATGTAAGAGGGGGTATAATCAAAAATTTCTCCGGGTTTGAAAAATCTCTCGATTTCGATTTTTGCATTTTCCACGCTGTCGGAAGCATGGATAATGTTGGCCTGTCCGCTGACGCAGAAATCACCACGGAGAGTGCCGGGAGCGGCCATTCTGCCATTGGTGACGCCTGTCATTGTGCGGAAGACGTTGACAGCGTCCACGCCTTTGAGACACATTACTATTACCGGAGTGGCGGTCATTGATTCAACGATAGAGGGGAAGAAAGGCTTGTCAACGAGGTGAGCGTAATGCTCGCGAAGAATTTTCTCATCAAGTTGCATCATTTTCATGCCGGTGATGATAAGGCCACGGTCTTCAATTCTTGATAAAATCTTTCCGATGAGACGACGCTCAATTGCGGAAGGCTTAAGTATGACAAGTGTCTGTTCCATTATATTCTCAAAGCTGAATTATTGCCGTTATTAAATTTAAGAAATGATAACATTTCGTTATCCTTCACTATCAAAAGTACAAACAAATATGCTTCCAACCTAATCTTTTCACGTTATTTTTTGTTAAAATGTCATAAATAAGATAAAAGCAAAAATTCATTGTTTTAAAAATCAATAAGATACTGCGATATTATGTTTTACAACATATTGTAAAACCATATGCACATCGAATTTGTGTATGTGCAAAAAATTGACAAAAATTGTGTTAAAATTTGTTAACGTTAAATTACTGTTCTATATTTGAGCATATTAGATATAACACCTCATCGAGTCAGATATAACGCCTCATCAAGGTGACGAGTAGTCTCAGGTGCTGCCGAAGGAGAGTGAAATGATGAACTATTTGCATTAAAGTTTTGTAATATTTTTACAAGACGCGCTGAGTGTCTGTTTCGTTCCATTATTGCTATATCTGAATTTATCTGAAGTAAAGACAAATGATTACATTACTTATCCCACATCTTGTAAAGGAGACGACGCGCACTGACGTGCCTACCGTAGGTCTTAGTGAGGCTACAGAAGACAACTACTATACGATAGCCAGAATACTGATGGATGGTGTCGATTGGTTTCTCCGGCTTTTCGGTCTTGGAGACAATCAGACGCTGTTTATATGGATATATTCGGCTTTAGTATTTGGTATATCGCTTGTAATAGGCTGGATAGTGCAGTGGATTATTCTTAAAGCTGTCACCAAACTCTCCAAGCATTGGCAGAATGACATGTATGTACGTCTGGCCAATGCGCGCTTCTTTACTAAAGCAAGCAGGATAATACCTGCACTTGTGTTTTTGATTTTCATTCAGTTTACCTTGACGTCGCGTGCAGTATTAGCTGCGTGGCTTACCCGTATTACGTGGATATACGTCATATATATCGTAGCGCTCTCTTTATCTACCCTTGCGATGGTGCTCTGGAGTCATCTGGATGCACGTGATAATAAAAAGAAATTGCCTTTGAAAGGGCTTGTGCAGCTAATCAAGGGTCTGATATGGATAATGGCAGTGATAATAGTAGTGGCAATCCTGGTGAATAAATCTCCGGGCAGTCTATTGGCCGGATTAGGTGCTTTTGCAGCCGTGCTGATGTTGGTATTCAAAGACTCTATTCTCGGCGTTGTGGCCGGTGTGCAGTTGTCGGAAAATGACTCCCTGCATGTAGGCGACTGGATTAAGGTGTCAGGCACGGACGCCAACGGAATAGTGACTGAGGTCTCGCTTACAGCGGTTAAAATTCAGAATTTTGACAAGACCATCACTACTGTCCCACCGTATAACTTGGTGTCAGGAAGTTTTACCAACTATCGTCCAATGCAGGAGTCGGGCACTCGTAGGATAATGCGCAGTTATATGATAGATTGTGACAGTGTGATACCTACTACAGATGCTCTCTTGGCAGAATTTGCAAAGATACCGCTGATGTCTGACTGGATTAGCAAGAAACTGGCGCAGCGTGCTGCCGGAAAGGTTGAGGATGTGAATAATAGCGAAGGCCTGGTAGATGGCTCTATTGATACCAACTTAGGTGTATTCCGTGCATACCTGAAGCTGTATCTTGATAATAATGAGCATATAGACCATAATGCAGCAAACAGCGATTGCTTTGTATGCACATTGGCTCAGACTGCTAATGGCATTCCCTTGCAGATATATTGCTTTACTACCACTTCTAAATGGTTGCCTTACGAGGCAATTCAATCGCGTCTGTTTGAGCATATAGCAATTATGCTGGCAAAATTCCGCCTATACACTTACGAGAACGCTTCCGGCCGTGATGAGGTGATCAACGGTGTGCTTGAGGCAGGAGCCAATCCTGACAAATACTTCGGTATTCCGTATCCCTTCTATGTCAGCGGTGGTAATCCCGCTAATCCCGGAGCTGAACCTGCAGTAGCACCGTCTGCTCCGAGTGCGACAACATCTTCGTCTTCCGGTGCTACACCTTCAGCAAATTAGAAGTAATTATTAGATAAGGAAATAGCCGCTCTTGAAAGGGCGGCTATTTCTGTGTGTTATTATGGTGAAGAAATGATATTAATCAGTGATGGGTTCGAGTTTCACTGTGAAGTGGCGCATGAGTTCAGTTTCCCAAACGATTTTCACACCATGTTTGATTTCGTGACGGCGGTCGTAAACATTCTTCAGTGCTGCAGCGATTACGTCCATGTGATTGTTGGTGTAAGTGCGGCGGCAGATGCAGAGTCGCAGGAAGTCATTTCCACCGAAGCGGTTTTCGCGTGTCACGGGGTCACGGTCAGCAAGGATGTAACCGATCTCGCATCCACGCACACCGGCTTCGCGGTAAAGTTCGATGGTGAGTGTCTGTGCGGGGAATTCCTCCTTGGGTATCTGGTCGAGCACTTTATCAGCGTCGATGAATACAGCGTGACCACCTACAGGGCGCTGGTAGGGAATGCCATACTCGTCAAGTTTCTTGGCGAGATATTCCACCTGCTTGATGCGAGTCTCGAGCATGTCAAACTCAGTGTTCTCGTCGAGTCCGACAGCGAGCGCAGCCATGTCGCGGCCGTTCATACCACCGTAAGTGAGGAAGCCTTCGAAGGGGATTACATATTTTTTAGCACCCTCATACCAGTCTTCCCAGCGAGTAGCGATAAATCCGCCCATGTTTACGAGACCGTCTTTCTTAGAAGACATAGTCATGCCGTCGGCGAGAGAGAACATTTCGCGGCAGATTTCCTTGATGGTAGCATCCTTGAATTCCGGTTCGCGAGTCTTGATAAAGTAAGCATTTTCGGCAAAACGTGCTGAGTCAAATATCACGCGCTTACCGAATTTGTCTGCGAGACGACGCACACCGCGGAGGTTTTCCATAGATACAGGTTGTCCGCCGGCAGTATTGTTTGTGATAGTGACGATGATGAAGGGAATCTTGTCAGCATTCTCTTCGAGACATTTCTCGAGCTTCTTGAGGTCGACATTACCCTTGAAAGGCACTTCAAGTTGTGTGTCTTTAGCCTCATCTACAGTGCAGTCTACGGCGAATGCCTTACGGCTTTCGATATGGCCCTTTGTTGTGTCGAAGTGAGAGTTGCCGGGCACGATGTCACCCTCTTTTACAAGGTGAGAGAAGAGTACGTTTTCAGCTGCACGACCCTGGTGAGTGGGGATAACGTATTCAAAACCGGTGATACGATTGATGACGTCCTTGAGTTCGAAGAATGAGCGGGCGCCGGCATAAGACTCGTCGCCGGTCATCATTGCAGCCCACTGACGGTCAGACATAGCGCCTGTGCCGGAGTCAGTCAGACAGTCGATGTAGACTTGCTCTGAGGGGAGCATGAAGACATTGTAGTTAGCGTCTTTCAGCCATTTTTCACGTTGTTCACGAGTGGATTTGCGGATTGGCTCCACCATCTTGATTTTCCAAGATTCTGCAAAAGGTATTTCCATGATAATTATTTGGTTAGATATAAATTCATATCAGATGGAGAGAAACAAAACTGTTTTTTCTCCTCATATGTGCAAAGTTAAGAAATGTATTTATTTTATGCAAGATTTATAAAAAATATTTTTGCAAAAATAATCACACTGTATTTCCTTACCGCCTTACGAGAATACATCACTTTGCAATGACGTCGGCATAATGCCACTATAATCAGAGAGTTATTGTACGGGATTAACCTCAAATCCCCGTTCTCTCAAAAGATTGAGTATGCCGTTTTCTCCAGGAAGATGAAGCGCTCCGCAGACTATAAGAGTGGGTGCGTCAGATATGGAACTGACTATTGTCGGTATCCACGCTTTATTACGTCGGTCAATGAGAGCCTCCATAAATTCCGGGGGGGCGTTCTCTTTTAAGGAAAGTAAGTATAGCGCTTCCAAATCCTGAGAGAGGTAAGCCTGATTTAGTTGGCGGGCAAGGTCGACAACTTCTTCCGGCGACTCAAGCATCTCTTCCAGGGATTTAGCCTGAGAAGAGAGTGGCTGGAAATTGAACAGAAGTTCAGCTTGCTGTTCGGGCGTCTCAAATGCCTTGATTTTTTTGCCGGCAGACTTTCCCTCTTGTTGGAGGAAAGAGTCGATCTGAAATGACGGGTCATAGCTTGGCATAGTTTTCTGAAAGAGGGCAATTGTCACAAAATTTGACACAGCCATTGGTTTTAGAATATCCAAAGTGTAGAGGTCTGCCGCCGGAATGGAATTTAAAGCTTTGAATTTGTCATTGAGCAGAGCAAACTTTTCCGGCGAATAGAGTTTGGTAAGCGTAGAGTCTGCAGGTGCGGTCATATAAGGCTGCATGGCCATCGCAAGGGCAATCTGCGATTGTGTCAGGTCTAATTCTCCGACAATGCACTCAGCCTCATCGAAAGCCTCTTTAAGTCCCGTGATAGAATCGGGTAGGGATGCGGGAGCCAGATGATGCGTGCCGAATATATAACTTGGATGTGAAAGACCGCCCCCGGATATCTTGTAAAGCAGTTGCGCAGGCAACGATAGGGAGGCGAAAAGCGACACACAGATTACTGTAAAAAATGTGAAGTAGCGAGGGTTGATTATTTTTTTCATATTATTTATCTCGTATAATGGGTCTAATTTCGCGATAAATTTATAAATTTGTGGTGATATGGACAATAAAACGGTAGTAGAAAATCTCAGTAAGGAATTAAATATTAAGAAAGATGATGTCAAAAAGTTGATGTCTTCTTTCTGCAATATATTAGCAGATAGCTGTATAGCCGGAGATGTTGTGGTAGCCCCCGGATTTGGTCAGTTTGAAGCCAAAAAGAAGCAAGAGCGTTTGGCCACCCATCCGTCTACAGGGAAAAGATTGCTTATTCCCCCAAAACTGGTGGTCAATTTCAAAGCCTCGGCTATTTTAAAATCAAGAATTCAAGAGTGATGGGGAAGAAGATAACTTTAAGTCAGTTGGCTCAACTGATGTCGGCAAATAGCGGAATGACCGAAAAGGTATGCGAGTCATTCCTGAAGGCAATCTTCAAGACGATAGGTAATGGTCTTGAAGAGGATGGAATAGTAAAAATAAAGGAGTTGGGCACGTTCAAGCTCCTGACTGTGTCTGCACGTAAGAGCGTAGACGTGAATAGTGGTGCTGACAATGAGATACCGGCTCACCGTAAGGTAGTGTTTGTTCCCTCGAAGGAATTGGCTGCTTCAGTCAACAGTCCTTTTGAGATGTTTGAGACGGTAGAGGTCGCAGACGAAGCCATTGAAGGTGTGATGACGCAGCCTGCAGAAGATGCGGCTGCAGATGAGCAAGATACGGTTGAAGCCGAAGCTTATAGTGTAACGGCTATTCAAGATGCTCCTGTTGTACAAGATGCTCCCGTTGAACAAGATGCTCCCGAAGTCAAAGAGACGCCGGAAGAAGATAGGGAGGAAGAAGGAGGTTCAGAAGATGATTCGGAAGAAAATGATATAGTAACAAAGCCTGAATCAGAAGTTGAAATAGTATCATCTCATGGCTCGCATCGCAGAGGTTTCGGACATGGTTTTATATGGGGTATTGTTGTGGCATTATTAGTATGTTTGGGTGCCTGCGGTGTCTTATATTATATGTATAAGGATAATTTTATCCCGGTATCGACGCAGGCTCAAAACGGTAAAGACGAGAATCAGACGGATATGGCAGATGCCGTCCTTGATAATGTTGACGAGTCGGAGGCTTTATTGAATACTGACAATGGAGAAGCCACGGTGGTTGACAACACTGATTTACCGGAGGCAGCGGTGCCTACAGAGCCCTCTGATACAAAGCCGGAGTATGACACGATTACCGACACGCGGTATCTTACTACGATGGCGAAGGATCATTATGGCAATTATCATTTGTGGCCCTATATATATAAGGAGAACGAAAAGATTTTGGGTCATCCTAACCGGATACGTCCCGGCACGCGCATTGTAATACCCGATCTGCGAAAATACGGTGTAGACCCCAAAAACAAAGAAGACATAGAAAAAGCGAAGAAACTTGGGGCTGAAATCTACAGCAGATACCAATAATTTTACTTTTCTTATAAAAAAAATTAAAATAATTTGGTAGATAGCCAAAATAATATTACCTTTGCAGAGTAAAAGAAAGGGTTCCATGTCCGAGTGGTTAGGTACCGGTCTGCAAAACCGTTCACACCAGTTCGAATCTGGTTGGAACCTCCGAAAGAATCAGCTTGCCGATATTATCGTCAGGCTGTTTTTTTATGGAATCAGGTATGATCTGAGAAATATACTTAATAAAAGTTAAAATACGCAGAATCTATCTGATAGATTTGCTCATATTCAAAATTTGAAGTATTTTGCACATCAAATAAGGAGGCTATCGGTTTCTACCCGGTCAAAGATAACCGAACCCTTAGCATCCCATAGAACTGCTGGCGGGTCACTTTTTTATTATGAACCAACTTCCTCGTACAATAGACGAACATATGAAGGTTATGCGAAGATTATTACTTACCATTTGTGCTGTAATGGCATTCTACTTCGTGTCTTGTTCTAATTCTTCTTCAACGCCCCAAAGGCAGGTCAATGAAGCCGAACAATTGATGCAAACACATGTCGACAGCGCTATGGCTATTTTGGAGAGCATAGACCCATCGTATCTTAAAGTCGATTCTATACAAGCCAAATACCATTACCTGCGGGCTTTTGGTCACATGCGTCAGAACCGCTCAATGATTGCCGATTCGTTAATCTCCTCTGCCCATAATTATTATAAAGGAAAAGATATTGTAAAAGGCATCCGAAGCGGCACCGCGTATGCGTGGTATAAGTTTTGGGTAGGCGATACACCGGGAGCGATATCCATGCTTGATTCTATCTTAAGTCTGCCTAATGTGCCTGATTCCTTGATTGCTCCGTCACTTCGCATAAGAGTGCTTCTCGGAACATCGGAATATCAAGGCAGCGAATTACTTCCTTTTGCACATAGACTGATAGACATTGAGACTGACACTCTTCGACAAATTGAGGCGAAATATTTCCTTTTAAGCGCGTATGAATATTCTGAAAAACTTGACTCGGCATTATTGATTTCAGAAGAATTGATTGAATACGCACGCACACATAAGTGGGGCGACAAGCAGTTTATGTTTGAATTAGAGCGCGCTCAGATTTTAGGTGAGATGGGGCGCACTGCCGAGAGCAATGAAGTCGTGGAAGGCATCTTTTCGAAATCTTCACCGGATAATGGCGCAGCAGATTATCTGCACATGCAGCTCGCAATGAATGCACTCAACTCGGGCAATTTTAGTCTCGCTGCCAAAGAACTTGCCGTGGCCGACAGTTTTGCTCTCAAATTCCGAAAAGAAGATGACCCCTACTATAGAAGTTACAGCAATCTGTTGCGGACAATGATTGACTTCAAGCAAAATGGCAAGATGAAGTTTGTGCATGTCAGTGGACTGAATAATCGTCAGCAGGAACGTTACAATCGTGCGAAAGCCTCTCAATGGGAGAGTGAGCGTGGGGCCTTGCAGCAACAGAGCCGCGCCTTGGCCCTAAAAGCGGAAAGTCAGCGCAAGACGGTAATCATTCTCATAGTTGTCCTTGCAAGTTTATTACTTCTTACTTGCGCCGGACTAATAATCAAGCAACGTCGGCAACGCGAACTTGAAAATGAGGAACGTGCAGAGGCATTGCAGAAAATGGTGGATGAATTGAAGGCAGTGCATACTCCGGAAAGGGAAGAAGTTCATACCCCTGAGGCATTGCGGCGGGCGATGCTTCAGCAGCTCGGCATTATCAAGATGGTGGCTGAAACGCCGACTGAACAGAACCGCGAAATGCTCCGCAAGATCTCATCTATCGAAAGTGATACGGGAGGAGGACTTGTCAACTGGAATAATGTATTTGAACTCATCAACACACTCTATTCAGGGTTTTATGATAAACTTCATGCAACATGGGGTGACACGCTCACACCTAAAGAGGAGCAGATAATCGTGCTGATGCTTGCCGGTTTCTCCACAAAGGAAATAAGTGTCATCACAAGTCAGACTACATCGACCATTTATGTGCGTAAATCATCTATCCGCAAGAAAATCGGTGCGCCCGAAAAGGAAGATATAGTGTGTTTTCTTCAGGAAAAGATCAGTGATTAAGACAGATTAAGACAGTTTTCGTCCATATTAAGATTAAAAATATATGCAACCCTGATAATCAAAGGGTTGCATTTCTTGTATTAAGACTTTTATATTTGGCATTAAGATACTTTTAGATATAATTTTGCATCAGAAAATCATTAAAAAACTGATGAAAATGAAAAAGAAAATCTTGATGCTCGCCATTGCTGGAATAATGGCACAAGCCGCCGTCACGTCTTGCGGTTGGAATGTTGGTCAAGGTGATATCCGTGACCGCAATATTGGTAATGCCACCCTCGCTTATCTCGACTCAATTCACGATGTGGAGTATGTAGGGTTGGCTGGTACACACGACCTTGAAAACGGCAACTTTCAAGCTGTGGTTATCTATAATATAACAGACTCTGCCGGACACAAAAAGGAGCACAATGCACGTGTGACAACAAACCACGATGGTTCAGAAATACTCACGTGGGAAGACCTCGACAGCGAGGTGCTCAGCGACACCAAACAGAAAATCACCGATAAGATGGAAGAAAAAGGAATTAACCTTGACGGAAGCCTTATTGACGCACTTATTAACCTTAAAAGACATATAAGATGAAAAATTTAATTGCATTTCTGATTGCATTCTTTGCAGTCATCCCGGCATTTGGCCGTGACATCAAAGGCAAAATCCTTGACGAAAACAACGCTCCGCTTGACTTTGTGAACGTAGCCCTCTACTGCGACTCAACATTAGTAGCCGGAGGAATATCCGATGCAGAAGGGTTATTCTCCATACCGACGGATAAGGACTGCGTTCTGACCGCTAAAGTCTCTTTCGTCGGTTATGAACCATTCACTTCAAATGTTCCTCAATCGGGAGATATGGGTGTCATCACACTTCGTCCCTCCGCTGTGGAGCTCGGAGAGGTTGTGGTTAAGGCGACACGCCCGTCTACCACTATGAAAGGAAACGCTTTAGTGACTAATGTCGAGGGGAGTTCACTCGCAATAGCCGGAACTGCCAACGATGTACTTGCACGTGTCCCGATGGTAATAGACAACGGCGGCACTCTTGAAGTGTTCGGTAAAGGCTCACCGGCAATCTATATCAACGGGCGCAAGGTCAACGACCTGCAGGAACTCTCACAGCTCAACTCAGGCGACATCAAGAATGTGGAAGTCATTACCAATCCCGGGGCTGCATATGCTGCGGATGTCAAGTCGGTTATCCGTATCCGGACGAAACCGCCCAAAGGAGATGGCTTCAGCGGAACACTTCGCACTGATAATGGGTTCCAGCACTACTTTCGAACAGGCAACTCCCTCGATCTGAAATACCGTACAGGAGGACTTGAAATATTCGCAAACTACGGATGGTGGAGAGGAAACAACCGTTTTGACCGTCTGAATGATATGAACACCACAACATCCCGGGGCACATATCGTCAGT
>CAYVZJ010000038.1:0-26707 GCA_964456155.1 uncultured Sangeribacter sp. | reverse complement strand
GAATGCAAAGTTATAACATTTTTCGCCCCCTGTCAAGACTTTTTACAAAAAAATCTATTTTTATTGCTGATTTTATCGCTAAGTGGCTTATATTTAGGGGAATTAAAATTTGTTTAAAAATGTTAAGAAAACTTAAAAAGAAAGGGAGGCTGTTAGCCCAACATGAGTGTCAGTTGCTACCGGAGACATCGCAAACTCATGTTTCTTTGCCCAGGGGGTAGTAAAAATATACGCGCTCGCAACACCTATAGCCCCTCCAGCCACCACATCCCACCAATGATGTTTCTTCGCTATCACCCTACCCACAGCGGTATAGGCTGCAAGAGCATAGGCCGGCCCTCCGAATTTCCAGCCGTATCTTCGCTGAAGAAAACCGGCGCATGCAAACGTCACAGTAGAATGACCCGAAGGAAAAGAATGATAATTGCTATGGTCGGGCCGCTGCTCATGCACTGAATATTTCAGAATAAGCATGGCTCCGACAGAAGCCGCTGCTGTAAAAGCACCTTGCTTCAATCCTTGCCAATCTTTTGCAATACATACTCCCGCTATTGTAGCAACAGGCATGGCTATGGCTATCACGTCGGTAGAAGCCTTTATGCCTTTCTGAGCACCGGTAAGCTGTATCGACTCTACCGGAGGCAGCTCCGGGTAATAGAAATCTTCACCTTTTAAGGATGCGGGAAGAAGGGATACGATAATTAAGATGAAAATCCAATATTTTTTCATAATCAGAAAATTGGTCCGAAGTATTCCACATATTTACCGTAAAATTTAGGAAGGAAAATGATAAGTCCGGCTACAACAGCTGCCATTACCATGAGCAATACGGCTCCGGCTGCCAGATCCTTACATTTCCCTACCTTTTCATCGTAGTCAGTGGACACTCTGTCCGCCAATGTCTCTATGGCTGTGTTAAATCCCTCCGCCATCAGAACACATCCTATACAGAGAGCCACTACACACCATTCCCATGCTTTAAGCCCGAGCCACAATCCGCATATCAAGACCACAACAGTGACAGCTGCGTGAATACACGCATTAGGCTGACGGAATAACAGTGTTATCCCTTGCCACGCATATCTAAACGAGCGGCCTCGCGATTTTAATGACCATCCGGCGTTGTTCATCTATTCCTAATAATCATATATGAGTGACAACTGGTCTACATACAGCACCGCTCCTGCTCCACCCGTGAAATAGTCACCATACTTAGATGCAGCACACGTGATCTGGATATATGTGGGTATACGAGAGGTAGACCTATAATCCAATTTTATCTCAAATTCTTCCCAACCATTCGTGTCCGACCCGCGTATCAGCTCTCCATACGCGATGACAGAGGGTGCCTGTGAGTTGAAAAGCTGTCTGTTTTTAGGATTGGTGCGTATCTCGTATGGCGCCGACCAGTCTGTCATCGCTATATATATATGACAGGAGTCAGGCCTATTCATCAGATCCTTAAATTCGCTTGAAGCATAATTGATAGGTGCAGTAGTGTATTTATAATATCCGCGAAGCTTCGTGGGACGCACCTCCCAGGGACGACCAAAGTCAAGTATGCCGTTAGTGCCATCCACACGGGAGAACTTACCGGTGTATATGGATCCGGCAGCCAACTTACCGATACCGGCAATACCTACAAAGCGCGTCTCAAGTTTGGCGCTCTGTCCGGAGCCCGTGGGCGTATCATCAGAGGGCACAACATTGGACTGACCCAGAGTCGCTGCACCGGTGTTGCCGGTATCCCAGAATTGCACTCCTCCCTCATTCCATGGGCACCATATCCTTCCATTCTGCCACCATTGGTCAAACGAGCCATCTACCAAATCTTCTGTAGGCTGGGTAGTAACCTCTATTTCATTGGCTATATTTTCACCCGATATTGCACGCACCACATACTTCGTCAACGGCACAAGATGCGGAATACATACAGAGAATGCGCCCTCCGTCTGTTTGACATCTCCTTGCGGCACGTCTATCCACGTTTCGCTGTCGGCCGGACGGTATTGGAAAGAATTGGCGACATCTGCCGGACCGTCGCCATAAGCCCATATTACCTGCGACCATGCATCTACTGAAGTTGTAGAAACAATTGTCTCCGTGCGCTCTACAAATATCGTCCAGTCTTCACTTCTATCCCAGCATGTCACCACTACCTTAAGGGGCTCCGACAAGTTAATTTCGCCGAGCTGAAGATCCGGTGACATGGTGGTGATATCAGCCGGACCAAGCTTGATCGATGTCAATTGAAGATGACTGAGATTGAAATTTTCCGGTACTCTTACAAGCACTCTATGACCTACATCATCTATTACCGTCTCACCAATCTGACCCTCAATGGTAAAATACCGTTCAATGGTCTGCTCAGCCGAAATAATCCACGGATAATCCTGATATTTTGATACTGTCACCACTATCGGCGATGAAAGATTATATAATCCTTCAAGAAGATCCGGATCTACCGTTGCTCCCTCCGTATAGGTAAACTCTGAAAACTTTACCTTTTGGATATCGACAGTCTCTTCAAGAAATATCGTAGCTTTATAATTGATAGAATCTATCACTGCCGGCTGTCTTTCACCGTCAGCTGCCAGAGTAAGAATATACTGCGGAATGCGAGGATAGGGCAAGTCATTCTTTATACATCCTTGCAAGATGAGCAATGCGATTGAGATAAGACCCGTAGTCGTCACAACCGTGCTCCTCTTACTTATATTTAATTTCTTTACCATTGTAGTCATCAAATATGCACTCCTATGCCGAATGCAAGGTTGAATAGATTGATTTTAAAATTGGCACCTGAAGTAAATCTATTACCGAGACTGACACCATCCACTGTCTGCCTCTCGTTTCTCAGATAAAAACCGAATACACCAAACGATACATTAAATGATACATTCTCCATGATAAATACGCAAACTCCCGGAGAGAACGTAAGTCGTGCCTCCATATTTGTAGTATGGGTATTCTTGAGGACACCATTGAATGGTCGCTGGAAATCACTGCTGCCGGAGGAGAAAGCCAGCTCCACTTCATTGAATACGCCGAAACGTCCGCGGCGGGTGAGTCCGAAATATTGCTGCAATGTGACGGCTGCAGAATACGACTCCGATTTATATAGAATATCCTTAAGATTAAAATTCATATCTTCATCTATATCCACCTTCATCGAGCCGAGAGACGCGCGTCCCGTAGTATACCCGAGACGGAGACCTACCGACATATTGTTGCGAATAAAATAACTCAAAAAGGGCTTTATATTAAACGTATGAGCTGCAACGTCAATATCACTCACCAGATTAAGAATTCCTAAGTCATTGACATCAAATTGACCGTAAGACACGGTCAAACCGAAATGCCACGTGCCTTTAGGAATGAAAAGCATATTAAAGAGGCCACGGTCATAACGACCGAAATTTCTCGATTTAAGCACCATCGGAATAGTGTCTCCGCGGAATACGGTCTTTTCACTGATATCAAGTTTCAGAGGATCATCCACAACGCGAGAATGCCCTTCCATCAGCTTCCTGTAGTCCCTCATCAAAGAGTCAGGCATCCATACAAGACGCCCACCCTCTCTCACCGAGTCAGCAGGAAGAATATCTATCACGGAGTCAGGCTTTGCTACGCGCATTTCTGTAGTAGTCACTACTTTTGTCGTTGTGACACTTGCCACCTCCTTTGGCACCGTATTTCGTTGACCAAAGGCAGACACTGCCGACATGATGAGCACTATGCTCACACACATCATTTTTCTTATCTTTATAATCTTGCCCATGGTCTATAGATAAAAGACTGCTCCGAAAGATATCGAAAACAGATTGATTTTAAAATTAGCCGACTTGCTGTGACGCCTTGCCACATATATTTGGTCTGTGATAGTCTTCGCCTCACTGTAGGAGAAACCAAGCACACCGATATTTACCTCAAGGGCAGAATAATTATTCAGAAAGACACATATGCCGGGAGTCAGACCGATGTCGAATGAAAACGTCCGTTCGTATGAACCCGTTAAGTCTTCGCCCTTACCTACCATAATCTTTGACTGGCCACCGCCTAAGGCCAGCTGCACTTCGTTAAACATTCCGAAGCGCTTCGAACGTCCGAGAGAGAAATAATTGCGATAAATACCATAGGCTGTATAGCTATGGGATAGACGGTATAAGTTCTCGACATTATAGTCAGTCTCAGCATCAAGTATGATGTCGGCACTCTCAAGTTTGGTAAGTGAACGTCCGTAACTCAATCTCATTCCCGCAGCCATATCGTTTTTAAAAGCATAAGCTACCATAGGAGAGATCTTAAAACTATAAGTATCGCCTGAAATACCTTCAACAATCAGAAATTGATATTTATTCTGATTGGACTGCGTATATGAGACGGACAGACCGGTAATCCACTGCCCTTTCGGGACAAACACCACCGACTCAATATCGCGCTCAAACTGTTCCTGAGCATTGGCATGCATCGGCAAAAGACCGGAAATCACAACAACGATTGCCGTCACACGCCATATCCATTTAAAAAAACCATTCATTCCTTAAATAAATAAACTGTTAAGGATTTTTTGCAAATTTAATAAAAAATGTTGAAATTGGGACTTTATTACCCAATTCCAACATTAATTTATTGATTATTAGCATCTGAGATACTTATATATTAGTCTTTAGAGCCTCACTTGCTTAGATTGTCTTATTCATATATGAGTGAGAAGTCATCAAGATACATCACGCTTGAAGCAGAGCCACAGAAGAAATCTCCGAATTTAGAAGCAGACGCTACTATCACCAGATATTTAGGCTTCACACTCTTGGCACGGTCTGTATATACAAATGGTATCTCTACAGCCTCAAGGCTACCGTCCGGTCCGAACGCCTTATCCCAGGTCACCTGACCGTATGCCACGACTTTGGAATAGTCCGGATGAGTCTTGCCATCCTCATTTGCCGGACCCGAAGGGAAGAGATTTCTATTGCTCGGATTAGTCCTGATCTCGATAGGCTCGGTAGTGAGAGCCACATAAATCTGACCCTGGTCTGTGCCACCCTTCTCGATACTTACGTATTTCTCATTGCCATCCTTGATAGTGACAGAGCCACCGGGACGATAATTGGCATATACCTTCACTTTCGAGGGGTGTGACCCATTGTATTCGCGTCCTAAAGAGAGCACTCCATTAGTGCCGTCAGTCTTTACGTATGAGCCGATGAACATGTTGCCGGCTGCTATCACACCCACGGCAGATGTAGATGCGAGACGTGCACTGTATGTGCCGGACTGCTTCATGTCCGTACTCTTGTCGAGCACTACCATGTTGGCCGTTGCAGAACCCTCGTTGCCGGAACCCCAGAAACTTGCATTCTTATCGCCCGTGCTCCAGGGCAAAATGACATTCTTCTTACCGAGCATCGTTGAGGCTGAATAAGTGCTCCAATCTTCCATTGATGCATTCGGCATTTGGTAGACAGACTCAGTGGTAAAGTATTTCGTATCGGAGGAAACAAACCCATCCGCTACGGCTTGATACTCATATTTTGTAGCGGGTTTCAAACCTGAGAGTTTTACAGTCGTCACTGTAGAAGCACGTGTGGGAGTCACAAGTTGAGTAGTCCATTCCGATGTGCCGGCTTCACGGTAACGCACACCAAGATTTGTAGCAGTCTCATCCTTTACGGAGAGGGTCAGCGTCGCACTGCGGGCACCGAAAGCCATCGGATTCATAGCAGTGGCCGTGTCGTCGACAATCACCGGATCATCATATACAACTGCATCCTCACCTACGGCTATACGCAGAGTCTTGGTAGTGGTCTTGCCCGGAGTGATATCATTGCCCGTGCCATCAGTGGCAGATAACACTATGCGGTATTCAGTGGCTCTTGCAGGCAGGCTGTTGAGATACTGCTCTGAGAAAGTGATATATGAAAGCTGACGGTTGTGACCGTTGTTGTTCGGTAAATTTTCTACAGTCTTATCCCAGGTGATACCGGCGGCGTGAAGCTGAGCGATCGTAGCATCATCGCAACGCTTCAGGTCAACGGCCTGAGAGGGAAGATTAAGATTACCTGCATCCTGACATTCTATCGTAAACGACTCTATTTCGTCAAATGCAATGACCTTGACGATTCTGTCACCCGAAAACTCTCCGGGCATTCCGACTATCTGCTTATCGATATCAAAACCGATACCTTCTATGGAGGGAGCTGCAAATATTTCTACCGTGTCAGCCACCAGCGTTTCACGCTCGTCAATGCTTATGGTAATGAAACCACCACCCTGAGGGTCTTCTACCAAGTTGTCATACTTAAGATTGATAACATATTCATGTGCAGACTTTACATTTTCCACGACTTTCGTCTTAGAGAATGCTTCACCGAGGATATTCTCACCCTCTACAGTAACGGTCAACTTGCTCTCACGCACTCCGGCCTCATCGTAAGGCATCATGAAATAGCCCTTTGCGGAAGCAAAATTACCGGAATTAAATTCCAGAGAACCTCTCGAGCTTGACACAGTCACCTTGAGATTATTGGTGGGTATGCTGCCCAGATTGGCTGTATTGACTGAAGTCACCACGTTGGCTATTTTACAGTTGAGAGTCACAAGCTTCTCTTCCTGGCCGAGGTCAAACTCCTCATAACAGCGATAGAACTTGCTGTCAAACGATGCTGAAACAGAGTCTCCCGTCCAAGCCTCGGCCACATAATGACCCTGGCGAAGAGAGATGGCATCCGGCAAATTGGACAAACCCTTCTGCTTGAATACCAATCCCTTGCTGCTGGATATATAGATCACGCAATTATCCTGAAGATCCTGCTCGCTCATCTCTGCACGAGTGACGTCAGAATTGATCAACAGGCGCATCTTCAATTTACCATCTTTGGTGCCAAACGGCTCTTCAAGAGCGCATGATTGAATAGCCACAGACGCGACAGCCACCGATGCGGCCATACACATATATTTCATTATACTTTTCATGATTCCGTGGTATTAATTTGTATGAAGTACTAATGTGGCTGTTGTCTCGCCGTTGGCGTCACCTACAGTCAGGATAAAGCGATGTGTACCTTCACCGAGCATGCCGAGAAGAGGCATGAAGCTTGTGATGTCAAATGATACATCCTTCTTTCCGCCTACATTGACGGGCAGGTTGAGACCTTCAAGGGAATCTTTAAGTGAACCGGGATTTACCAAGTCGAGTTTCTCGGCCAGGCCGACATTAGCCAGTTCATCCGGAGTAAGTTTATTGGAATCTATTATCACCTCAAATTTCTCTATGCCATTATCGGCCGAAGAGTGTACGTCAAGCACACAATAGATATTTTCAGTCACCTCATTCACCTTGTCGGCGCCGAGCACTACCGGTGTCATGCCGGCCTGGTCGGGTTGGGCCGACGTGATAGCCGGCGCATCCTTATCGTCTGCCGGCGGGGTGGGGTCTTCAGGATTCGAGGTGGATGTACCTCCCTGAGTGGGACGCCAGTCATCAGTCAGTATTTCCTCGGGCTCGCCGTCAACGCTCAGATTCATATCTGTCTTTTCAAGCGTAGCGTCTACAGTGATGCCTCCGTTAATCGTGCCCGGAGCGTCATCATCGATGCCGTGCAGGCGGAAGGTGATACGGTAATGATTGCCCGGAGCTGCATTATCGTAAGTTTTGGAGAGCACTACCGGTGAACCGTCTACCGTGCCGCTGAAGGTAGCGGTAAGAGACTGAGAATTTTCTACATGTTTAAAGTAAGCAGAGCGAGTCTCAGCGGGATTGAATTCCATGACCCCTTGGTCGCCGACATTCACTTCTACTTTTGAGTCGGTACTCATCGCGCTCACGAGAGAGGGATGAAAGACGATTGTCACACGTATATTGTGAAGCTTCGCAACGATTGGCTCTACATCATCAGTGATTTTATTCTCCTCGATACCGAAGGTTGACTCACCGTAATAGTAGGGGGAATCCCATGCTGCCGGGAGATTATCGCCATGATGAGCATAGACTTTATATTCACCGACGGGGAGTGTCAGCACTTCCGGCATTTCAGAATACTTATATTCTACAGTACCGGTTTCAGAGGCGGCACGTGCAGTGCCCTGACGTGTAATGACCACATTGAAATCATCCGTGCTCGGCACGTTAGCTCTTGTCACTACTTCCAGACCTTCCGGATTGGTAAGTGTAGGAGCAAGACAGCGAGTCAAAAGTGTTCCTTTCTTTACGCCATCGAAAGGAGCATCAAGAGCGCAACTCGACATCAGAGCCGCCAACGCTATTGAAGAGAATATTACTTTATTTAGTCTCATGATTTAAGTTCGATTAGTAATTAAGTTCCACCTTCTTGAGCGTAAGCTTCGAACCCACGCACAGGGATTTATATTGGTTTGCCGCAATAGTCTGACCACCCAGACCGGTTGTGTTGGTCACATCCTGGATATCATCAGGCACCGGCACGTTTATAACACTCTTGGATGACTTGAAAGAGAGTCTGATAGATGCAGCCTTCTTGCCGAAAGGATAATCGGGCAGAGGGAGAGTCATCTCTTTGTCAGAGCCGGATTTGATATCGGCACGTGTCTCGGAGATTACGGCGCCGGCGGCATCCACGAGGGCTATATATACCTGACCCACCTCTCCTGAAACCGGAGCGTAAGAATAAGAGAAGGTCAAAGATGAGGGACGTGAAGTGAAGGCTACACCATCCTTACGTGAGGCTGTGCCGTTGTAAGTATATGTTCCTAAGAAGAGTTCGCCGGAAGCCTTGCTTGCAAACGAAGCCGGCTTGTTACGGCTGTATTTAGCGCGGACTGACAAGCCATGATTATCAAGATCCGGGAGTTTTCCGTTATGGTCATAAGCCACGGTGCGGATTACTACTGCGTTGTTTTCCATCAGAGTGGAGGGCACGCAGAACCATGTATTTTTAACATTAGCACCCGTATAGCAAGTGAGTGGATTAAGAGTAGCCCATGAAGTGGGAGTGTTAATCACGATCGAACTGTGATTCTGCATCGTGGTAGTGCCATATTTATATTGGCCACCCGCATCAATCGGATTCCAGTTGATGGTCTGTTGAGTAGCGGAGAAATTACCGTTCGGCACCTGTGCCTCTGCCTCAGTATGTATCTTTACTGTCTTATCCTCCGGCAGCCCATCCGGACGGGTAGTGAGCGAATATCCTATCGTATAATCTTTATCCGGCTCAAGACCGCTCACGGTGATAAGTCCCTTCTCGGGATCTGTCTCTAAACGCGACTTGTCGAGCGCCGTGCCATTCTGATACAATGTCAGACCATTGACAATCGTCGGAGTATCCTCTTCATTGTCGGTTTCTACCTTGAAGCGTGCATAGTTGGCAAAAGCATCGGCTATCAGGGAATAATTCGGCTCTATGACGTCAAGTTTGAATTGCCCATACTCATTGCCATTGAAGAAGAGTTTCATCGGAAGCGGAGAATTCTCTACGTCACACACTTTTATTTTGAATATATATATCTTGTCAACAAAGCCGCGGGTGCGAGTTGACTCCTTGCATTCAATGATGTCACAATCCTTATAGATACCCATGCGGCAGAGGTTTTGGAAGCTGATGCAAGTCTCCGGGCTCATACCGTTGTAGCTAACGGTCACTGTAGCATCCACAGTAGGCTTCACAGTCACCCCGTCACCCGGATAAACGTATACTGCGGAGCCGCTTACGAAGCTTAAGGATATCGGAGCCGTAGAGAGATTTAAAGTCACAGGCTGTTCATTGTCACGGCCGAGGACGTCAGTCACTGTCAGAGTCAACTCAAAAGTGCCGGACGGCAGATATTTCGGAAGATTGGTAACATCCACGACTGCATACTGTTGCGGGTTCTTAAACAGACCGGCTACTTTAATGCCATACTGTTCGAGCAGATTTTGCACCGACTCATCAGCAGTTACCAAATCCAATTCCTTGGCAAAGGGAGGATTAAACTGTTGAGTGCCGCTCAACTGAGCGATTTTCAGAATAGCCTTCTGTATGCCGCCCTTGCATTCTACGTCAAACTTCAGTTGGTCAGGAGCGGGACTACCGGAGAGAGCCTCTACGGGTTGACCGCTTGTAAAGCCTTCAGCAGCAACGACAGGTGCATCTGCGTTAAAAAGCTCGTCACTGAGATTGAATTCAACGTTCTCTTTTTCGACGCTGTCATCGAAGACCACCTGGAGAGTTGCCACACCCAGCGGATCGGCGTTCACGTCAAACTTCACGTGATAGTGATGACGAGCCTGCGCCGGGAATTGAGCCGGAGTAAGAGTTGCAGTCTTACCGCTCGGATTTTTCAGAGACACTTGAAGCGTCACATCACCGGCGGGCATAAATCCTGCACGTGTCTCTGTCTTGTGAAAAGTCACATTGGCATGACCGTCTGTGTGAGCGATCACGCTGTAATCGGGGAAATAATTCTTAAAAGCCTCAGTATATTCTACACTAAGCATAACGTTGGCAAGCTGAGCAGTGACCTCCACGCTGCTTTCACGTCCTTCAAGGACACTCAGAGTAGCTTCACCTTTGAAATAGGGCTTGTCAAAGCCGCATTCATTCTCGTCACCATAAAAAGCAGTCAATTTGTAGCTGCCTACATCAAAACCCTCCTCTTTATGGAAATCCTCGAGTGACTGCCAAGTATTTGCCATCTCAGTATCCAGATTGAGAAGCTCGATGGCAAAATCAGACGCATCAGGAGCTACGAGTTCCGGACCTCCGGAACGCATGATTGGCAGAGCGTCAGTCACCTCGGCAGATGCCGTCAGTTTCAGATCGATGCCACCATGACCCTTACCACCTATCCAATTGTCTTCACTGCACGAAGCAAACAGCAGCGCAAACACAGATAGGACGATAGCTTGGTTTTTAATCTTCATGATTATATCAGTTAGTTAATTTATTTTCATTTTATATGCAGAATAAAAAAGTGTTTACAATACTCCGTTATATTCTGCTATGATTTCTTTTCGTTTCGTGATGTAAAGTCCTGATTATATATAATTATCAAGGACATTTATTGGTTAAGCACATCAAAATAGTCGGATATAACCTACTATTTAACGTTACAAAATTAAAAATAATGTAAATAACAGCCAAAAATAGGTGCCAAATCTCCCACAATTGGGAAAAATCAACCAATTTTCATAAGCCAAAATGCGACATTTTTCAAAAAATCACCATTTTTGACCAAATATACCAATTTCAAGAATTAAAATTATCACTCGTATCCACACCAATCCCATATCCCCCTGAGGGCAACTCCATCCTACCTCTTCCCTTTAAAAAAATCAGTCATTATCTCAGCGCATTTTTCTGCAAGCACGCCGCCACGTATCATCGTTTTCGGATGTAGCGGTGTCTGTGGTGTCAAATACTGTGTATGATAGCCACGCTTTTCATCGGTCGCGCCATATACAATCTCTGATACCCGGCTCCAGCCAAGAGCACCCGCACACATGGCACACGGCTCAACGGTGACATAGAGTGTACACTTGTCGAGATATTTACCGTTGAGATATTCAGCGGCCGCTGTGATGGCAAGCATCTCCGCATGGGCTGTCACATCGTTGAGAGCCTCCGTACGGTTATGGCATCGAGATATCACTTTATTACCCGTCACCACAACCGCTCCTATAGGTATTTCACCCTCAACAGCGGCAGCCCGCGCCTCCTCAAGCGCCATCTCCATATACATTTCATCCCGCTGCTCAGCGGTCATCGTCAGCAATCCCATTATTACAAATTACCAATTAAACTATAATACATCTACTGACAGGCCGGTGATAGCATCCGCCACATCAGCCATGAGCCAGCCCGGGGTAGATGTCGCTCCGCAGATACCGATAGTCTTTGCTCCCTCAAGCCATTCTTCGCGCAATTCGGAGGGCTCACTGATAAGATGCGTGCGCGGATTGACACTTAGACATTCTGAGAAAAGCACCCGGCCGTTACTGCTCTTAGCACCGCTTACGAAGATTACCACGTCATGCTCGCGGGCAAATTCGCGTATCTTCGGAATTCTGTTGGCTACCTGCCTGCATATCGTGTCATACCATCGGAAAGAGCCCGGTCTCCCCTCTTTTCGCTTCTCTATTTCGGCCACAATCTTTCGGAAACCCTCAACAGATTTCGTAGTCTGCGAGTAGAGACGGATATCACGGTCATAATCTATACCGTCAAGATCATTCTCATCGCGAATCACCAACGCCTTTCCGGCAGTCTGACCCACAAGGCCGTTGACCTCAGCATGGCCGGGCTTACCGTAAATCAGCACTAACGGTTCACTCTCTTCCTCACCCTCTTCGGCAGAGGCTTTGATGCGCCGTTGAAGTTGCAGCACTACGGGACACGTCGCGTCTATAATTTCAATGTTGTTACGCCGCGCAATCTCGTATGTGGAGGGTGGCTCACCGTGAGCGCGAAGAAGCACCTTTACACCATGAAGATTTTTCAAATCCTCGTGAGTAATGGTAATGAGACCTTTTCTGCGAAGTCGTTCCACCTCGGCTGCATTATGCACTATGTCACCCAGACAGAAAAGCTTGCCGGATGATTTCAATTCCTCCTCCGCCTTACGAATGGCCGTCACCACTCCGAAACAGAATCCGGAGCCGGCATCTACCTCTATTTTGCTACGCTTTTCCATCTTTCGTGACAATCAGCGTGTGCGCTCGTTGAAGAGATTTATCAGACACTGCATCTGCTCTTCACGCGTCATGTGGTCGTTGTTGAGCAATACAGCATCCTCGGCCATCCGCAACGGCGACTCTTCGCGGGTAGTATCAATAAGATCTCGCTCGCGTATATTGGCTATCACACTGTCATAGTCTACGTCGGCGCCCTTCTCCTTTAATTCAAGCACACGGCGCTGAGCGCGGACTTCCGGACTGGCTTCAACAAACACCTTCATTTCTGCGTCGGGGAATACTGTGGTGCCGATATCACGGCCATCCATCACAATTCCTTTTTCACGTCCATATTGTTGCTGCAACGCCACCAGACAATGTCTCACCTCCGGTATGACGGCCACCGGACTGACAAGACCGCTGACTTCCATACCGCGTATCTCCTTCTCCACATCCTCACCATTCAGGATGGTATGCTGCACGCCCGAGCCGTCTTGCTGCAGCTTGAAACTGATGTTAATATTCGGAAGCGACTTTATAAGCCCCTGTGTATCCACACCCTTTTCGGCTGATGCAAGCCCATGCCTTATAGCGTATAGTGTCACGGCTCGATACATCGCGCCACTGTCTATGTACACGTAACCCACCTCCCGGGCGAGGGCACGCGCCATCGTGCTTTTTCCCGATGAAGAGTAACCGTCTACGGCAATCACAATCTTTTTCATTTCTTCGTCTTTTTGGGGGTTGATGATTTTTTCTTACGCACCATCCGAAGCACCTGGGCAGTGCGGGCCGGGAGATAAAGCTTCAGCCAGCCCTTGCCTGACGGAGTAAACAGAGGATCCGGCATAGTGAAATGATGCACGCTGTCATCTATACTGCCGAAGCCGCCAAACGCCGGAGAGTCAGAGTCGAGCACCACCTCATATTCTCCTGCCGGTGCGAGAAATCCATAATCGGTAAATGATTTGTTCGGACTCCAGTTGAAGACAAAAATCAAATCACCTCTTCTGAAGGCTAACACCTGGTCGTCATCCTTTTCATACAATTTTTCTACGGGTAAAGCCTGGAAATCATAACACTTGCTTACCACCTCGATCATTGAATTGTCAAAGGCGTTCAGGAATTTATACTTAAGGTCTTCACGGTCTACGAGATCCCACTGTCGGCGAGCATACTTGTAGCTCCAGCCGTTGCCTTCACGAGGAAAGTCGATCCATTCGGGATGTCCGAACTCATTACCCATAAAGTTAAGGTAGCCGCCGTTGATAGTGGCGAGCGTCACGAGACGTATCATCTTGTGCAGGGCGACGCCACGCTCTACTGTATAATTATCATCGTCTACCATCATGTGCCAATACATCTCCTTATCTATGAGACGGAAGATGATGGTCTTGTCGCCTACGAGAGCCTGGTCGTGGCTTTCGCAATAAGATACGGTCTTCTCATCGGCGCGACGGTTGGTCAACTCCCAGAAAATTGAGGTAGGATGCCAGTCCTCGTCCCTCTTCTCCTTGATCATCTTGATCCAATAGTCAGGCACACCCATGGCCATACGATAGTCAAATCCTATACCGCCATCCTTGAATTTAAGCGCCAGTCCGGGCATACCGCTCATCTCCTCGGCAATAGTGATAGCGTCAGGATTTATGTCATGTATGAGCAGATTGGCAAGTGTAAGATAAGTGATGGCGTTGGTGTCCTGATTGCCGTCATAATAGTCGGCATAACTTCCAAAAGCCTTACCTAAGCCATGATCATAATAGAGCATGGAGGTGACCCCATCGAAGCGGAACCCGTCAAAGTGATACTCCTCCATCCAGAACTTGCAGTTGGAAAGCAGGAAATGGAGTACGGAGTTTTTGCCGTAATCAAAGAGAAGTGAGTCCCACGCGGGATGTTCTCGGCGTCCGTCGCCATAGAAATAGAGGTCGTAAGAGCCGTCGAGACGTCCAAGACCTTCCACCTCATTTTTCACTGCATGTGAATGCACGATATCCATAATCACAGCGATGCCAAGTTTATGAGCATCATCAATAAGGTGTTTGAGCTCGTCGGGCGTGCCGAAACGTGAAGACGCGGCATAGAAGCTGCTTACGTGATAACCGAAAGAGCCGTAATACGGATGCTCCTGGATAGCCATAATCTGAATGGCGTTGTAGCCGTCAGCCGCGATGCGGGGGAGTATCTTGGTGCGGAATTCGTCGTAACTTCCCACTTTCTCTTCCTGCTGTGCCATGCCTATATGGCATTCATATATCAGGAGAGGATTGGTGTCCGGACGGAATTTCTTTATTTTGAATTTATAGGGATGTTTCGGGGCGTAGACTTGGGCTGAAAAAATCTTTGTCTCTTCGTCTTGCACCACTCTGGTAGCGTAAGCAGGTATTCTCTCACCGCTGCCACCATCCCATTCTACAAACATTTTGTAAAGGTCACCGTCATGCAGCGCGTCAGCAGGAAGGGCAATTTCCCAGACTCCATTGCCGAGGGGTTCGAGCCGACATCTCTCATCGATCTTCCAGTCGCTGAAAGTACCTGTCAGCCATATAGCAGTGGCATTGGGAGCGAACTCTCTGAATATCCAGGAGCCGTCAGCCTCATGATGGAGGCCGAAATATTCGTAGGCGTTGGCGAAGTCTACCAGTGAGCCACCGGTATTGAGAGTAAGTTCATGCAGTTTGCGTTCTACGTCTTCATGACGTCCCTCGATTGCGGCTGCAAAAGGCTCCAGCCATGAGTCGTTGCGCAGGATATTCAGTTTCTTTGCCATGACAGTATAATTACAATTTTATGGGTTACATATTTATAACGAGGTTTTCCACTACGATAAATGAAATGAGGAAGACCGACTTCAAAGCGCATAAATTACGCCTTATTTTACAAATATAACAAACTTTATCGATATATTGGTCTTGAGCTAAAAATTAATTAACTTTGTGGTTGCGAAAGTGTGCATTGGCCCACTGATAATCATTCATAATTAATTAAGAGAATATCACCATGTTTTCAGGAATAGTAGAGAGTGCAGCGAAGGTAGTACGTCTGCACCGTGACCGCGAAAATCTTCACATCACCTTGCAATGCGACTTTGCAGATGAATTGCATATCGACCAGAGTGTGGCTCATAACGGCGTCTGCCTGACGGTAGTATCCCTTGAGCCGGACAAGACATATACCGTGACGGCCATCCGTGAGACACTTGAACGCTCCAATCTTGGAGACCTTCAAACAGGTGACCTTGTCAATGTGGAGCGCTCCATGAAGATAGACGGACGTCTGGACGGCCACATCGTGCAAGGACATGTCGACACGACCGCTATCTGCACCAATGTAGAAGATGCCGACGGATCGACATATTTCACTTTCAAGTATGATTTTGAACCCGCTTTAGCATCCAAGGGATATGTGACCGTAGAAAAAGGCTCAGTCACCGTCAATGGTGTTAGCCTTACCGTCTGCGACTCGGAACGAGATCAATTCCGCGTTGCTATAATACCTTATACTTTCGAGCATACCAACTTCTGCCGAATTAAGGAGGGCACTCGTGTCAACCTTGAATTTGACATCGTGGGCAAATACATAGCCCGCATAACCGCCCTTTCATAAATAATGAAGCCTTCAGTTCGAACTGAAGGCTTCATTTATTGTGTTGATGCCTGAGATATATTGTATTAATGCTTGAGCAGATCTTTCAGGGCGTCAGTGGCTTTTGACTTTATGTCCTTGCCGGTATCTTTGCTCTGATTAGTAGTGGTTGTTGTCGTGGTGGTAGTAGTCGTAGTTGTACTTGAACTTTGACTTACCGCCGCGCCTGTATTTGTAGTGCTGAAGCCTACGCAGAGACCGTCATATCCATCAAGAACAGAGCTCAATGTCTTTGCGATAGAAATGCCGCTCACGCCGGCCACTGCTGAAACCACTGATTTCAATTTCGTGGCATCAAACATTATCTCAAGCGTCTTGCCAGACTTCTGAACGTACGTCTTAATCGAACCTACCTTAATCTTATTGAGCGCCTTGAAATTGAATTCAAAGGTGCCGTCAGAATTCTTTGAGATAGTGCCGCTCAATGACATCTTCTTCACCTTAAAGGTGAAAGTGCTGTCATTATTTATGGTCATCACACCTCCGGTGAGTCCGTATTGCTTGTAGTAAGGATCAAGCTTCGCTTCGAGAGCTGCAGCAGCTGCCACGCCTCCCGCTTTCTTGAGCATGTTGTCACTCTTGAAGGTAACGGCCGAACCGTCTACAGTCCATTCACCGGCGATATCTCTCACCTCAAGATTGGTCTTCGTGAAGACCCCTTCGATAAGATTACCGACAGTAGAACCCAAACCGCTGTCGCCAAGCAGATCCTTAACGTCAAGAGCATTGGCGGCTGACGGTGCAAAAAGCGCCACAAATCCTGCACACAACAAAGAGATAATAGTCTTTTTCATTTTAGTCGATTTCGTAAATAAAAATTAAATTGTCTTGCCCCCCCTCCAACATATCTTCTCTTCCCCACTACTATATTACAAACACCCTAATAAAAAGTTTACGAAGACTGCCATAAACTGATAAACTCATAAACCCGAATCATTCATACCGAATAGCCTCAATCGGGTCAAGATTGGCAGCCTTTCGGGCAGGATACCATCCGAAGAAGACTCCGGTGACGGTACATACAGCAAACGAGAGCACCACCGAATACATCTTGATAGTGACAGGCCAATGAGCGATTGAGGTCACGGCCCATGACGCCAGAAAACCGAGTATGATGCCTATCAGTCCACCGGTAACGCTTATAATGACAGACTCAATGAGAAACTGCGACATTATGTCAATGCCACGGGCACCTAAGGCCATTCTCAGACCGATCTCCCGAGTACGTTCTGTCACCGACACCAACATGATATTCATGATACCGATACCACCCACAAGCAGAGATATTCCCGCTATACAGGCCAGCAATACGGTCATCATATCGGAGGCAGAATTCATCATCTCGCTCAATTCCTGCTGTGAGTGTATCTGAAAATTATTCTCTTCACCATCTCTCAACTTATGAGTAATACGCAATGTCTCTGTAATCGCATCTATTGTCTCCTCCGTATGATCTTCATCGGCAGCGCTCGCAAAGAGACCTTGAATATAGTCAATGGCGAGCATTCTTTTCATCACGGTGGTGTAAGGTGCCAATACCACATCATCCTGATCCATGCCCATCGAGTTGGTGCCTTTTGACTCAAGCACACCTACCACTGTCAGCGGAATCTTACCGAAGCGAACCACCTTCCCTACAGGATCCTCACCGTTCAGGAAAAGATTGTCCACTACCGTCTTTCCAAGCACACATACCTTAGTTGCTGACTTAACATCATGTTCGGTAAACATTGCCCCGTCCTTAATCTTCAGTTTCCGTATCTCAAGATAGTCCGGTGATATTCCGTATATGGTCGAAGGATAGTTGTTGTTGCCGTTTACAAGCTGTCCACCGGAATTGACGGAAGGCGACAAAGCAGCGACACCCTCTACAGACTTGAGCGCTTCATAGTCCTCTACCTGCAGAGTCTGCATATCGTCGGCACTCTGTCTCACTCCGCCGCGCTGCATATTGCCCGGATGTATCATTATCATATTAGACCCCATCTCGGAGATCTGATCACGGATACTGTCTTTCGAGCCTTGTCCTATGGCAAGCATGGTGATGACCGACGCCACGCCTATTATGACGCCGAGCATGGTCAGAAAGCATCTCATCTTATTATTGTTGAGAGCCTTCAACGCTATCTTTATAAGATTGATAAATTTCATCAGTCGGTGTCTTTAGGTAAAGCCTCGAGCGCTTCGCGCGCAGACTTCGGATGATGATTGTATGTATCGGACACTACCTTTCCGTCACGCAGCACGATATTACGCGATGAATAGTCAGACAATTCCGGATTATGAGTCACAAAAATAATGGTGCGTCCGCGAGCATGCAGTTCTTGAAAGAGGGTAAGAATGCTGAAAGAAGTGCGCGTATCAAGATTACCGGTAGCCTCGTCGGCAAGTATGATTACCGGGTCATTGACGAGAGCGCGCGCTATGGCTACGCGTTGTTGCTGACCGCCTGACATCTGATTGCTCTTGTGCAAGATCCTCTCCCTGAGCCCCACGGCCTCGAGAGCGCTGATGGCACGTTGGCGACGTTCACGCGCGTTGACTGTCGCATTGTAAAGCAGCGGCAGTTCCACATTCTCAAGAGCCGTAGTCTTGGGGAGAAGATTATAGTTCTGAAATACAAAACCTATCTTGCGGTTGCGTGTATAGGCACGTCGGTTCTTGCTCATAGACTGCACGGAGACGCCGTCAAGTTCATATATGCCGGAAGTCGGTGTGTCAAGACAACCCAAGATGTTGAGCAGTGTAGACTTTCCGGAACCGGAAGTGCCCATGATGGTGACAAATTCACCCTCGTGAATGGAGAAGGTTACACCGCGAAGCGCCTTTACCTTCTCACCCCCGACGATAAACTCGCGTCTCAGATGCTCTACTCGTATTATTTCTTTTCTATCGCTCATCTCAATTATTTCTTCTTATTTCCGCCCGGACGTTTGGGAGCGAAAGGACTCTGCTTGTCATCTCCACCGGAAGAAGCATTGCCCGTTATAGTCTCATATCCGATAGCCACAATATCACCGGCTTTTAGTCCTCCGGTCACGCTTATCTTCACGCCGTTGGAATTACCCGTCTTCACGACCTTGTTTACGAGTTTATTACCTTCTACTATCCATACACTCTTCTCATCCTGTTTTAGAGCGTTCTTGTCTAAGGGTTGGCCGGCTTCAGGCAGATTCTTCGCATCCGGATATTCTTCGGGCATAAATGAGAAAGCGGCCACGGGCAGAAGCATCACATCCTTTTCGCTAAGTGTATAGATTGTGAGATTGGCGGTCAGCCCGGGTATAAGCTTATGATCCGGATTGGAGGTGCCTACTATCACCTCGTAAGTCACGACGTTGCTTTCCGTAGTGGGCGAGAGACGCACCTGAGTGACGGTGCCTTCAAATGTATCATCCGGATAGGCATCTACTGTGAAGGTGACACGCTGACCAACCTTTACCTGACCTATGTCAGCCTCATCCACATTACCTACTATCTGCATATTGTCAAGGTCGGCTATGGTGTAGAGATTGGCAACGTTCATGCTTGCCACGACGGTCTGTCCCACCTCCACCTCGCGGGAGATCACGATACCGTCTATCGGTGAATAGATCTCCGCATAGTTGAGGTTTTTGGCAGCGCGAACTCTGTCAGCAACAGCCTTTTCATAATTGGCCTTGGCTACTTGATAATCCTTTTGCGAAGTCTGAAATTCGTAGTCGCTGATGAGCTGCTTGTCGTGCAGCGCCTTGTCACGCTCAAAGTTGGCCTTGGTATATTCATAGGTAGAGCGAGCAGAGGTCACACTTGCCTCTGCGCTCTTGTAGTCGCTCTCCAGTACGGTTTTTTCTATTTCCGCTATCAGTTCACCCTTCTTCACGATGGAGTTGAAGTCAGCATACAGTTTGTCGATGATACCGGTCACTTGCGTACCGACATCCACCTGTGTGACAGATTCTACAGTGCCGGTGGCGGTCACTGTTTCAGAGAGTTCACCGGTAGTTACTGTCACAGTCTCAAGGCTTACCTTCTCCTTTTTATTGCAAGAAGCAAGGGCAGCGACAATCATTCCTGCGATGACACACTTCATTAGGGAGACGGAAAAGACCTTCACCGTCATTTTATTTTTATTCATAAGGTTATAGTTGTGGTTCGGTAATATTCTATCATTTTTTGTCCGAGCAAGGCCATATATTTCGCTTGCAGCAACGTCTGTCGAGCCTCCGTAAGATTGGAGTGTGCAGTCATCAGTTCGACGGGATTTACCAGTCCGAGATTAAACTGCTCATTGGTAAGATCGCTGCTGGCCTGGGCAGAATTGAGTTGCTCAACGGCAGCAAGATATCGACTCTGCGCCGTTCGTGTATCTACATACCAATTCTCCACACTCTGAGCGAGGTCAGTGCGACGTTGTTGTGCATCAAGCTGCGCATCCATCCGCTGCACTTTAGCTTTAGCGACAGCCATGGCCGTCTTTCGATTATCAAAGATGGGAATTGCGAGAGAGAGGCCGATGTTCTCGTTGGTCGCCTGGCGCAATTGCGTACCGAAAGCGCCACCCGGCACGATCCACCCTGTGCCTACACCGGCATTAAGGGATATTTGTGGCAGTCCGCCCGCTTTAGCCAATTTGATATCGATCTCTGCACCCGTTTCCTCAAGTTGCAGACCTTGCAGCTTGACATCATTAGCCTCCGCAAGCAGATAGCTTCCCTCCATATCCGGGAGAGTGGCGAGCACCTGTTCGGGGGATATCTCCACGTCGGCAAGATCAAAATCGTCAGAAATGCCGAGTTGAAGCAGCCTCTTGAGTTCCATTTTACGGCTTTCATACGTGCCTTGCGCATTGACCAGATTATAGAGGTCCTGCTCATGCTGAGCCTTCAATTGTGCATAATCCACTCGAGAAGCACGTCCGGCTTCCATCAACTGCAGCATACGGTCTGCTTGCGCGCCACTGAGCTGCTCTGCGGCTTTATAAATATCAATGGCCTCCCGGGCGTAGAGAATGTTGAGATACACCTGGAGAAGGTCGGTGCGCAGCGTGCGGAAGGCATCCTCTGTATCAAGACGGCTGACCTGCGTATTTATGCGGCTGCGCTTTATGGAGTTTTCTCGCTGGCCACCGTTCCACACCGTCCAGCCGGCATTGAAGCCCACCTGACCGTCGTAGAGATTTTTCTTCTCCTCACCCCAGGGACGATTGGTATATCCGTGAGTGGTGCTGAAGTCGAGGGTAGGCTGCCATTGAGCCTTGGCCGCTTCAAGATCATACTCGGCAGTTTGCTCGGAGAGACGCAACTTCTGCAACGAGATATTATGACTCTCAGCATAATTGACACACTGAGAATATGTCCAGGTCTCTCCATGCATCGGCGACACACCACCGACAGCAAAGAAGAGAAGCACAGACATAGCCGGAAATTTTTTCATACTATATCCAAAATTTGACACACGTATATAAATATAAAGACCGGAAATCTTAAAAAAGGTTTAAAATTATAAATCCAACAAAACATTGTAATCATTTTTGATAAGAAGACTAAAAATATTCTGAAATAATATAAAAGTTAAAAAAGTAATAAATATGTTGGATTTTTTTGGGATTTGTTAAAAAAATGCTATATATTTGCTATTGGCTTGCGAAACGAAGCGGTGTGGCTGTAATAAAACACTCCAAAGCGCTTGATTTCAAAAGCGATGAACATTTAAAATCTACTTCTTGACAACACCATGAGTATTCCCAACAGATTGGCCGGCTGCCTATACGGATATGCCATCGGCGACGCTTTAGGCCTGGGTACAGAATTTATGACTCGCGAAGAGATTTCTGTACGTTATCCCAACGGCATACGTAATTACACAGATATCATCCGCGACAGTCATCGCTCACAATGGAAACGCGGTGAATTTACCAACGACACCGAGTTGGTGCTTTACCTTATTGACTCCATTCTTGAAAAGGGAGCACCGGACTACCGGGATTACGCCGAGCGACTCAAAAACTGGTATGTAACCACCGACCCCACGGAAATTGATCACGTGCTACGCTGGATTATCTCTGATGATGAATTTACCTCTCATCCTCACGAGACGGCAAGATACGTCCACTCCGAGCAGCATAAACCTATTGCCTCCAACGAGCACCTCGGCCGGGCGATGATTTTAGGCCTATGGGGACAGAAAGACATGGAGCAGAACGTGATAGACAACTGCAATCTTACGCATCCCGATCCGCTCAACATCGCCACGTCACTCATCATTGCCCACATGGCCCACGCACTTCTATGGTATCGCCGCGAGGCAAGTTATGAGCATCTATGGGGCATCAGCCAGCGCTTCAGTCCGAAGGTGACTCACTTTCTCGAGATAGCGCGCGATGGAGCGATTGAAGACCTTGACCTTGACAATGAGACCACCGCCATGAGCACACTGAAGTCAATGAGTGCGGCGCTCTGGGCTCTCTGGCATTACAAAGACCCTATGGAGGCTCTTGACCGCATTATCCATGAGGGTGGTGATGCCGACACTAACGGCGCTCTGACACTCGGACTTTTCGGCCTTAAGTATGGTATCAACCGTCTTCCCGATGATAAGATACGCAATCTCATAGGCTTTGAGCGCCTCGACAGCGCACTGAGCCGCTTCATCCCCGTGATGGAAGCGCATATCGCCAATGATAAGGATGACGACGAAAAGTAATATCCCGAACACACACTCCGCCCATCCCTGGATAGAGGCAATGCGACTGCGCACCCTTCCTGCCAGTTGCTCGGGAGTGATATGCGGCTCCGGAATCGCCCTTGCCTTGCATAGCTTCAAATGGCTTCCGGCGTTAATCTGTCTCCTTTTCGCATTATTGGCTCAGATTGCTTCCAACTTTGCCAACGAATATTTCGACTATCGCAACGGATTGGACCGCAAAGGTCGCGAAGGCTTCAGACGTGGCGTCACAGAAGGAGACATCTCTCCTAAAGCCATGCTCTGCGCCACGCTTATCACACTCGCTGCAGCGTGCCTTATCGGTCTGTCGCTCATATATTGGGGTGGCTGGATTTTACTCCCGATAGGCATACTGATTGCCGCTTTCGCTCTTGGATATTCTGCAGGCCCCTATCCCCTGTCGCATCACGGACTGGGAGACATCGCCGTAGTCATATTCTTCGGAATCGTGCCTGTCACCCTGACCGCATGGCTGCAACTACCTCAACCCGACACTCTCATCACCGCCTTTCCGGCAGCCGTCGGCATAGGGCTCTTAGCCGCCAATATTTTGATAGTCAACAATTACCGTGATGCAGACGACGACCGTCTTGTTGGCAAGCATACCACCGTCGTCATCTTCGGCCGCCGAGCGATGGCCACCGTATACCTCTGCAACGTCATCATAGGCAGTGCGTTCGTATTCGGCACATTCGGATATCTGATTTCCAACACAGCGTTACGAACATCACTCGCCATTTTCTTCGTCGGAGCCGTTTGTGCCGGATTAAATATCTGGCGAGACATGCGCAAAGCGCAAGGCGCGGCGCTCAATCCCCTCCTCAAGCGCACAGCGCAGCTACTGCTACTCGTCTCCATCCTCTCCCTCCTCGTCGCCCTCCCGTAAAGGTGCTACGTTTTAGTTCTGAGCAACAGACAGAGGGGATTTGAAAGGGATGTCAATAAGATGAAGATAAATTCCTTCGGTAGAGACGGAGGGTATACGAGGATTTTTGCTACCTTTGCCTGAGATGGAACAACAGAAGAATTATAAAAGCAGAAACGGCAATAAAAATCAGCCGTATACGGACCCTACCGGCAAACTGCCTCCACACGACACGGAACTTGAGGAGGTGGTGCTCGGTGCCCTTATGCTTGAGAAGGACGCATACATGAACGTATGCGACATCATAACGCCCGACAGCTTCTATGACCCGGTCAACCAGAAGATATATGAGGCCATATCCACATTAGGTCTCAATCAGCGCCCCATCGATATGATTACCGTCACGGAGCAGCTGCGCCGCAACGGCACTCTTGCAGAAGTGGGAGGACCTATCCACGTCACCGAACTCGCCTCTCGCGTCTATTCGGCGGCAAATATCGAATTTCACGCCAAAATCATCGCGCAGAAACATATCGCCCGTCGCTTGATCTCTTTCTCTACCGAGGTGGAGACAGCCGCATTCGATGAGGCCAACGACGTGGAGGAACTTCTGCAGATGGCCGAAGGTAAGCTCTTTGACATATCGCAAAATCAGATGAAGCGCGAGGTGACGCAAGTCGACCCGGTGCTCAATCAGACCCTCGAACAGATACAGACGGCCGCCAATACGCAGACCGGTCTGTCGGGACTCACCACCGGCTATCATGACCTCGACAAGATGACCTCCGGATGGCAAAATTCCGACCTTATCATCATCGCCGCCCGTCCGGCAATGGGTAAGACCGCATTCGTGCTCTCCATGGCTAAAAATATGTCTATTGACTACAATATTCCCACGGCCATTTTCACCCTGGAGATGTCTAACGTGCAGCTCGCCAAACGTCTGCTCTCAAATGTAGCCGACCTTGAAGGCGAAAAAATCAAGAGCGGTCAACTATCTCCTGAAGAATGGGACCGACTGAATCAACGTAGCCGTAAGGTATTTGGTGCTCCGCTTTATCTTGACGAGACTCCGGGACTATCCATCACCGAACTGCGTACCAAGGCACGCCGACTTGTGCGCGAACGCGGTGTCAAGATCATCATCATCGACTATCTTCAGCTGATGAATGCTTCGGGCATGAAGCTCGGCAGTCGTGAGCAGGAAGTCAGCACTATATCCCGCTCGCTCAAAGGATTGGCGAAGGAACTCAACATACCCATCATCGCTCTTTCGCAGCTCAACCGCTCCACTGAGACGCGAGAAGACAAACGCCCTGTGCTCTCAGACCTCCGTGAGTCGGGAGCCATCGAGCAGGATGCAGATATCGTCTGCTTCATACACCGTCCGGCATATTATACCAAATCCGGCGAGGATGCACAAGGTAATGACATACGCGACCTTGCTGAATTCATCATCGCCAAGCATCGCTCCGGAGCAGTGGGTGACGTGCACATGAGATTCGTCAACCGCTTCGCTCGCTTCGAAAACTGGGAGGAGGGTTACCGGATGGTGCAGGATGCCCTCGGCAAGGAGAGAGATAATGTGTATGAATCAAAAATGAACCGCGACAAGAAGACAGACTCCGGCAGCAATCCCTTCGATAAGGACACGCTCGATACGGGTGGTGGCTACACCTTCAGCGGTCCGTCAGGACTCTCCGGAGGTCCCGACCTCTCCCCCGGCCCCAACGAAGACCCGATGCCGTTTTGAATGACTATTGACGATATAAAGGCTTTGATTGCGGCGCATGAGTCGAGGACTCTGGAGCTGAAGAATAGTACCGGCGAGTTGAAGGACGGCATGCACGCGGCGTACAAGTTTCAAAGTAATATTTAATCATTGTATTAAAGTAATATTTAATCATTGTATTAATGTAACATGAATCCTTTGCAAGATAATATACCAATACTTGAACAGCAGTTTTCAGAGTTGTTGTCAATGATCACTTATCACAGAAGCCGTGCATCTCAAGCCGTCAACGAGCAGCAACTTCTCACAGCATGGAATGTTGGTGCTTACGTGTCCGCCAAATTAAAAACACAACAATGGGGCAGTAAGGTAGTGACACAATTTGCAGAGTATATGCGTACCCATGCTCCTGAGCAGAAAGGATTTAGCCGCAGGAGCATCTACAATATGGTGATGTTTTATGAGGAGTATTCCTCACCGATATTCCTTTCGGCTATCCAAAGTTTCTTACCTAATTCAATTGTGCAGTCGACAACTGCACAAATTCAAAGTTCAGATATAGGTTCTCAATCAACCCCCGTGGAGATTGTGCAGTGGCCGACTGCACAATTTGTCCAGTCACCTGTTGGACAAATGCCGGAGATACTATTCTCAACTTCTTATACAAATCACATAGCTATTCTTAATCAATGTAAATCAGCAGAAGAAAAACTATTTTATATTTTATATGCCCATAGAGAACGCTTGAAAGTAAAGGAGGTGCAAAGATGCATCAGCAATGACACTTATTCTACTCTCTTAGGTTCAAAACATAATCTCTCAAAGGGATTACTTGAAACATACCCTAACGCTCCTCTCATTTTTAAGGATACGGCTTTTGTAGATTTCCTCGGATTGCCAATAAAGCACTCGGAAAAGAAACTGCGTAAGGGATTGGTGGATCACATGAAGCAGTTTATCCTTGAACTTGGAAAGGATTTTCTTTTTGTTGATCAAGAGTATCCGCTTGAGGTAGGAGCATCGGTGTTTAAAGCGGATTTATTATTCTTTCATAGAGGTTTGCAAGCTCTCGTTGCGGTTGAACTCAAGCGAAGGAAATTCCATCCGTCTGATTTAGGCCAATTGG
>CAYVZJ010000037.1:0-27514 GCA_964456155.1 uncultured Sangeribacter sp. | reverse complement strand
GCCCGACCTCTACGTCCCGAACGTAGCGCGCTAACCAACTGTGCTACACCCCGAGGTCTTTTACCGATGCAAAGGTACAACTATTTTTCGAATTGACCAAATATTTTTAAGACCCCTTTCCACAAAAAATGTTAACGCAGGGGTCGCGTCTTTTCGGGGTCTTACCAGAGATGGCGGTAGGAGTCGTCCGGCGGACCGATGATGACGAAAATTATGAGCATCAGCGCGGCCGTCAGCACGTAATTGTAGAGACTTAGCCGGAACATCAGGCGGATGTCTTCGGGATTGCCGCGCTTCATCAGATATGCCACGTGAGTATTGATCATCAATGCGATAAATGCCGGAATGATAGCAATCAAAGGATATGAGATATGCAAGACGAGTATCATTGCCGCCATCAGACAGAAGGCGAAGGCTCCGTTGAGATAGGTCATCAGGACTATCTTATTTAAGCCGATCAGTCGCGTGAGATTATACTTGTTATGATCGGGAGAGAGTTTGTAGTTGGCGTAAGAGAAGATATAATGCACGGTGAGGGCGAAAAAACCGGCTGCACAACCTATATAAATACATGGTGCGGTGTCAAAGAAATTCCAGATATTGCCGTGAGCCTCCACCTGACTCTGTATAAGGCTTGTGGATATCACACCGATCGGGCCGAAAATCAGGAAGGTGAATACCATGGAGAGCGGTGTGTTGATAAGCGGTTTTTTACCGGCATGCAGCAGGTAAAACTGGCCGTAGATTATCACACCCATCAAGATAAACCATAGGGGCTGACGGGCTATGGAGAGCAGCCCGAAACCGATAGCGAGGGAAATGACAAAGGCTGCATAGGCGGCTTCTTTGAGCACTCTGACGGCGAAGTGATGGCTTTGCTCATTATCTTCGTCCTCATATATGAGAGACTCTCGGGCGAAGAGCTTGTCTGTGTCGCCCTTCTCTACATACCATGCATGGTAATAGTTGGCTGTCAACTGAGCGAAGATACCGAAGAGAAGGCAGAGTATGGCGGGGAGCACCTCGACGTTGCCGCGTATGGCTGCCCCGGATGTGCCGGCCAGCACGGTGCCGACGCTTAGCCACAGTGTCTGCAGGCTTCCTTTTCGCTTTACAAATGCAAGAACATCCATTATATGTGTAAAAAAGATTAGATTATTTGGATTGAGTCTTATATCTAATATAAATCTTATAGGACTTATATTTCTGTTTCTGATTATTCTATCGTGTACATTACAACGAAGAGCGATGTGGCCCCGATGGCCATCCAGAGTGTCAGAGCCTGGATGAGAGGCTTGACGCCTACTGACTTGAGCACCTTTAGCGAAAGTCCGGCTCCGATGGCAAAGAGGACGGCGATTAGCGCCTGCTTGGCGAGCACTACTATAACGTCATATACGGGCTTGAAAGAGGCCGGAGTGTAGGTATTGATTACCATTGCGACGATGAAGAGCAGTATAAACCAAGGTATGCTGATTTTGGCTTTTCCTTCGCTGCCATTGCTGCTGTCTTTTCCGCGCCAATACCAGAGGGTGAATAGAGCGAGCGGAATGATCCAGAGCGCGCGCGTACATTTGATAAGGGTGGCCAGTTCGCAGGCTTCAGCCCCGTAAGCGGCTCCGGCGCCCACCACGCTGCTTGTGTCATGGATGGCGATGGCGGCCCATGTGCCGAACTGAGCCTGACTCAGTCCGAAGAAATGTCCTAAGGGAGGGAAGATGAAGAGCGCGATGGCATTGAGGATGAAGATTACGCCTAAGGAGACAGCCATCTGGTTGCTGTCTGCCTTGAGCACCGGTCCGACGGCTGCTATGGCGCTGCCGCCGCAGATGGCAGTGCCGGAGGATATCAGATAGCCGGTCTTGCGGTCAATGCCTAAATAGCGGGCAAGAATAACGCCGATTACCATTACTCCTATCACAGAGACTACGGTAAAAATCATTCCTTCGGCGCCGGATTGCAGACTCTTGATGAGGTTCATGCCGAAACCGAGCCCCACCACAGAGGCCTGAAGCAGATATTTGGACACAAACTTGTTGGCTTTCGGACAGGGAGTGCCGAAAATAAAGGCGAAGAGCAGACCGAGCGCCAATCCTACAGGCGCCGATATCAGCTCAAACTTCACACCGAATATCAGTTCGTAGGGCAGGAAGAGACCTACGAGCAAAATCCAGTAAAGACACTTAGCGATCTTCTGGGCGATCTTTTGGGCTATCTTCGTTTTCATGATGGAAAGTAGGGTTATGGCAAAATGAGATATGCCCCAACCGTATTTATTTTCACAAATATAAAAAAATCCGCTCTAATCACCAATTATTTCCGCAAAAAAGAAGAGAGGCCGCGACTTTTGGGTCGCAGCCTCTCTTTTTATTCGGGATTAATTGGGGTTCTTTTATTACTTGCGGATGTAAGCTTTCTTACCGTTGATGATGTAGAGACCTGACTCGAGTTCGATGAGCTGGTCAGCGTTGCCGTTGAGCAGAACAGCCTTGCCGTCTACAGTGTAGACATTGTAGCTGTCAGCAGCCTCGATACCGATCACTGCTACTGCAGTGTAGGGGTTATTCACGATATAAGTCACTACGATATCCTCAGTCGGGAAGTTGGCGTCAACGTCGAATACATCGGGATCCTGAGTGTCAACCCAAAGGGTGTTCTTGTTGATCTTGAATGTATAAGCACCTTTCACCCATTCAACCTTATCCTTGGCGATATCCTCAGAGAGAGTCCATGTCAGAGTATTGCCGGAGATTTCAGGATAGCGAGAGAAGAGGAGACGCTTGCCTTCGGGTGAGTATACACCACCTACACCGTCACCGTAGTAGATTGTGGATGCACCGTCGATAGTGAGGACGATATTACCTGAGAGGTAACCGTCGAATTCAGTGTTGTCGACCGGAGTGATAGTCCAAGTATATTCCTTAGCTTCAGCTGCCTTGAGAGTATAGTTGAGCGTACCTGCGAGCACGGGAGCTGCGCCTGCCTTGAAGAGACCTTCGGGGAGAACTACAGTGTAATCAGCGGGCTCCATGAGCTCTTCGTAGAGACCTGACCAGAATATCAGGGTTACAACGTTGCCTTTCATTTTGATACCTTCACCGTCCTCGTTGAGACCGACGCCGATGGAGAGCAACTTCTGACCGTTCTTGTAGAGGTCAGCCTTAGCGGTTGAACCTGCCACGAGAGATACACCGTCAGCAGCATTGAGTGTGATGGCACACATACCTACGTTGTACTGACCATAGAACTTATAAGATTCCTCAAGAGTGAATTCCTCATTAGCGGGAGTGTTGCGCTGGAATACCTGGTCAAATTCGATAGGATTGATCTTGACGTTGTAAGTCATCACGATATCCTCAGCCGGGAAGTTAGCGGGAGCACCGCTGTCAGCGAATGTATCAACCCAGATAGAATTAGCCTTGATAGTGAAGGTGTAAGTACCGTTCTTCCATACGATAGGCTTCTTGGGATTCTCCTTCATAAACCAGGTGAGAGTAGCACCGTTAGCTGATTTACCGGGAGTCGGGAATGAGCTTTCGAATTCGATAACTTCACCATCGGGATCTGTGAATGTACCGGGGTTCTTATCATAGTCAAGAGTATATGCTACATCCTCAACGTTCAGCACAACTGAACCTGCAAGACAGTCGATGAATTCCATTCCGCTTTCCGGAGTGATAGTGTATTTGTACTCCTTGGCAGCAGCTTCAGTCATTGTGTATTCGAGCTTACCTGCAGCTACGGGAGCATCACCGGCCATGAAGATACCCTCGGGGAACATCACGGTGTAATTACCGGGCTTCAGGAATGTCTCATTGGAATAGTCTGAGTTGAAGTAAATCTGGAGGTTCTTGTTTGCGGGAGTGGGTTCGTCACCGGCTAACTGAGATACGCCGCCGAATTCCATACCTGTGCCGTTAGCCTCATCCATTACAGTGCCGGCTGAAGCAATGAGCTTGCCCTCGTAGTAGAGTTCAGCCTTAGCTGTGCTGGCAGTGTTGATGGTTGTATTGCCGGTAGCTGAAAGCTCGATGATACCCATACCGAAGCATACACCGTACATAGCGCCGTAGCTCTGGTCGAGTGAGAACTCTGCAGTTGCAGGAGTCTTGAGGCTGAATACGTCATTGAATGCCACTGCTGCAACGGGCTCTACAAGATTGTAAGTGAGTTCGCCGCCGAGCAGGTTGTCACCGTTGATTGTGAAGAAGCCGTCGGGGATTACGATAGTGTACTGGCCGAGTTCCTGAAGTTCGGGATCACCGGTAGTGTCAAATGCGAATGTCACGGTGGTCTTCACTTCATCGCCCTGAGCTGCTGCATCTACAGAAACGCCCTTGCCGTTTTCTTCGTCAAACTTAGCGCCGAGTTCTGCGATAACCTCACCCTCGTATTTGAGCTGAACCTTAGCTGTGGAAGCGTCGTTGACAGCGCAACCTGTGGGAGCGTTGACCATAACTACGCCCATGCCTGCATATTCATCCTGATCCATCTCAAATGACTGATCAAGAGTAAACTTGAAGCTATCAGGCATGTAGGGAGTGAATGTGCCGTCGAAGAGAGCGGGAACCTCCATGTTGTAAGTCAGAGTAGCTGCGAGCATGTCTACACCTTCCATCTGGAAGAAGCCTTCCGGAATGACTACTGTGTAAGTGCCGGCCTGTTTGAACTTCTCACCGATGAGAGCGTCAAACATGAAGACTACAGACTGTGCTGCGTCTGCCTGATCAGTGCCGTATACCATTACACCACCGTTTTCAGTGGGCTTTGCACCAAGTTCTGCAAGCACCTCTTCACCGAAGAGAAGTTGTACCTTGCCTTCGCATGCGCTGTTGACAGCCACGCCAGCGGGAGCGGTGAAGGATACAGCGGCCATACCGTAAGGTGTGCCGTCCTCTTCCTGTGTGCCGAAGCTGTTGTAGTATGAGAAGTTGTAGCTGTCGGGATACTGAGGAGTGAATTCCTTAGCGATGTCACCCTGAGCAGTGATTGAGATCGGGCAGTCGAACGCAGTGTTGTTGACAATGCGGAGGGCTGAAGTATTGGAGCTGCTGTTGAAAGCAAGCGCGCGGGCGGGTATGTGGATTGTGTACTTGTGAGTACCTACGGGGATTTTGGCAGCCTGCTCAGCAGTCAGATAAAGCTGACGGTTGTAAGTCAGAGAGCCATCCACCTGCTTGTTGGAGAATGTGGTCACAACCTCACCGGCCTCATTGAGAAGCTGGATTGTGTAAGTGACAGCCACTTTCTTCATGACGGGCTGGCCATTGTCATCAAGTTTCGGATTGCCATCCTCATCAACGTCGGGCACCTCTTCGGTGTCGGCTGTGTTGAGGCCGTAGCACGGGTTGGCAAACTTCATGCTGATCATGTTGGTTGCAGTGCCGGTGATATCGGATGCAAGGATCACGGTCTCGTCAGTGATGGGAGCGCCGAAATATGTCTTGTCACCCAGACGCTCTACAGAGCCGTAGCCCCATGAGGGAGCGTATACGTCGAGGATCTGGAATGAAGCTGCGATTGCATTGTTGGGCAAAGTCGTACCGTTCTGCTCGATAGAGAATGTTGAAGCAGCTATTGTGCAGCCGTCAAAGTATGCCTCGGCAGCAGCGTAACGGATCGGACCGTTGGTCATCTTCAGCGTTACGGTATTGTTCTCGACAACGAAATCGTATGTGGGAACGATGGTGAAAGCTGAAGAGAGATAGGAAGTGGGCTTAATCTCACCCTTCAAGTAACCGAACTTGATGTCGGGCTTCTCGTTGATCTGCACCAGTTTGCAATCCTCGGGATAAGTGAAGGTAATCTCGCTGACCTCAGTCACCTTGCCGTCTACGGGAGCGGGAGTATATGTAACTGTATAGTCAGGGTTCTTCGGGTTCAGATAGATTGTTGTGGTCATCTCCTCGTTGAGATATGACTTTTCACCGTCAGCAGTTCTCAGACCGATGGTCTTGAATGCACCGGCGGGGAGGATTATCTCATAGAGACCGCTCTCCTTGTCGGCTGCAGTCAGATACTTGAGGGTAGCGCTTGTAGAACCGTTCGCACCATCCTTAAGAGTGGCAGTGGTGATAGTACCGACCTTTACTCTATTGACCTCTACACCATCTTTCTTGACGATAACCTCCTTCTCGGGATCAGCGAAAACAGCACGACCTATGAAACTGTAGGTGATGCTCTGCACTGAAGTCTGAACAGAGAGATTAGCGGGTGAAGTAGACTTGATGGGGAGTGCGTTAATACCGTTTACGCTGTAACCACCGATAAGCACTATGGCGTTTGTGATGTCTGTACCGGTTGTCGGATCATAAGTGCCGAACATCTTGGCCGGTATGGAGAGTTCGTAGTTGTTGCAGGTGGGCAGATACTCGACACCGGGATAAGTGGAGGTGATGTTTGTAGTCATCGTCACCTTGTTGCCTTCCTGAGTAGCATTGTAATACTGCACCGGAGTAGACTTCTGACCCTTCACGTCATAGAAGCTCAATGTCACGTAAGCACTCTCGTTGTTGAGATAAACGCCGTCATTAAGCACGATAGTAAGGGTCTTGAAGTCAGCTGCGGGAGCAGCGACACCTACTGCGGGAATTGTCACGAAAGACTCCTTGGTGAAGAAGACAGGGCGGTAGTTGCCTGACTTGTAAGCGGGAGAATCTTCAGTTACACCATCGCTGGTGATAGTCCAACCGCCGGCGGGCACTACGATGTGGTAGTAGTTTTGGGTGATATTCTGTGAAGTAGGCTCAACTTCGCCGGAAGCAAGAGTAAGAGTCACCACGTTGTCAGCGCAAGATACAGAATAAGTACCTGTCTGGCTGTCAGTACCGGTTGCGAAATGCCACAGCTGCGGAGCGGCTCCACTTGCATTCTTGGCTACAACAGTGCCTTCAGGATAAGTGATGGTAACTGTATTGAGACCGGTTACGCTAACGTCACCTGCAACGGGACCCCAAGTGATGGGGAGGGCTTTCTTAACAGTGAAGTTAAGAGTATAAGCCGGGTTGTACTGACCGGCATCGCCATTCTCGCTGAAAGCAACGCCACCTAAGATATAATCCGGAATCTCAACTTTGTAAGAAGCGGGCTCGGAAGCGGGAGAACTCAGCTTGATAGAGAAAGCGTTGTCCCAAGTAGCGCCGTTAACTTTGGGATTAAGAGCTATCTGACGTTTGCGGGTGGTCTTAGCCTGGTCAGCCTTTACGTTGATAGTTTCGAGCACTTCGTCATTCTTGTAAATAACGATGTTTTTGTCAGCATACCCCTCTACGTTGGTAAGGAAGCTAAGTCCTTTGTCACCGCCCATGTTGGTGTAGACGTAGATGTATTGCAGATTTTCAGTAGAGAGCACTACACCGTTCTGAGCAGGCTCAGACTGTGTGATGGAGAGTGCACTCCATGTAATCTCCGTTTCCTCTCCGGAATCTTCTTCCTCATCACCTTCGGCGATAAGATTGAAGCCGGGAAGACCGGAAGAAACTGCATAGGAAGTAAATCCTATGGCCGCACCCAGGAATAAAAGACCTGAGATAAGTAAAGATTTTTTCTTCATCTTTTGGCTGTTTGGTTAGTAATAAAAATATTTAAAAATAATGTATATTCAGTTGTTGATAGATAATTATTGTGGCAAATTTACAACGGGCATCAAGTCTTGTGCTTTTTTAGGGCTTAATTAGATGTCATTTTGCTATAAATTTATACTCTAAAATATCTATTGGTCATCTATACAAAGGGCAAAGATAGCAAAAACATTTTGATATTGCAATACTTATTAAGATTTTTTATGTGTGAATTTTCTGTGCAGTCCCTCCGGGACATCAGAGTCAGTAGATTTGTAACCGGACACTACGTGCCCGGTTATTCAGATTTTGTCCCTCCGGGACATCAGAGTCAGTAGATTTGTAACCGGACACTGCGTGCCCGGTTATTCAGATTTTGTCCCTCCGGGACACGGGCTACCCCGGAGGGGTATAATATCAGTAACCGGGTACGTAGTGCCCGGATAATCAAACATCAAACACTTATACCCCGGAGGGGTTACATATTATAAGGCGAGATGTCAGGGACATCTCGCCTTATTGATTTGGTGGTACCCGAAGCCGGAATCGAACCGGCACGGATTGCTCCATCGGTGTTTGAGACCGACGCGTCTACCTATTCCGCCATTCGGGCTTTCCGCCACAAAATTAATAAAAATCTTGCGCTCACCAAAATTTAATTCAAATTTTTTTTCATCGGCAACGAAGGGAAGCATTGGAAACATGCCAAAGGCATGTCCTTACGTTCTCAAATTAGCGGTAGAGGATTTTGGCTTTGCGGAGCACACGCCAGCAGCCCTCTTCAAAGATGGCGGTGCCGGCTGACTCGGTGATTATTTCATTCATGCCGTCGGTGTCTTCAAGATCTTTGGCCACACAGCCGCCTGCCAGGTATTCTGCCGGGTTGTCGAGCATGATGTCCTGCATCTCCTCATCGGTCACTACGCGATATGTGCCGGTAAAGCCGTCGGTGGTGACCAGTCGATACACGCTCTTGGCGGGTGTAAACCGTCGGTCAGCACGCACGAAGAGTCCTTTGCTGTTGACTCTGCCAAGATATATCTCACGAGCTTCAGCAGTCTCACTTCTGCGGACAGGCGTTACCTCCGCCGCTCTTTCCTCGAGTGAGCGACGCAGTGAAGCCAATTCCGACTTCAGTCGCTCATTCTCACTCTGCAGGCGCACGTTCTCTTCGCGCACACCCAAGAGTTCGCGACGCAATACTTGCTCTTCGCGACGCGATAAGTCCTCAAGACGCTTATCGGCGGCAGGCTCGTCGCTTTCCTCCTCCTCGTCGTCATCCTCTGCGGCCATCAGACGTTCTTTCTTTGCAGCATGCTCTTTCTCCTTGCGATCCTCCTTCTGACTCTCCTTTACCTCGGAGAAATCTTCGGCATTTTTCATTGTCTTGGAGGCGAAGATCACGAGCCAGATGACGATACCGACGAGGACGCACAGCGCGAGGATATAGATCCATACCTGGCTACCGTTGTCGCGCTTTTTGTCGCTCTTTTCGGTGGCTGCGGCTGCGGAATCGACTTCAGCAGCCTCAGCAATGACGCCGGCCATCTCATCGGCCATTACCTCCGGACTCTCGGCGGCTGGCTGCACAGCAGCGGCAGCCTCTTCCGGCTTGGCGGGGGTATTTTCAGCCGGTTTGGTTTCCTCGACCGGCTTTTCCGCCTGCGCCGACGCGGCAGCAGGCGCGGAAACCGTCATGGCCGACACCTTGCGTTTCACAACACCTTTGGCAGCCTTACCCTTCTCGCTGAGACCCGGCTGTGAGAAGAATGTCACAGACCAGTATTTGACGAGAGCCTCCTTATCCCAGGAAGCGTAGTCGGAGGGGGTCTTTACGGCCTTGAAGGCAGCGATATTCTCCTTTTCCTTAGCCTTGAGACTCTTCTCGAGTTCGGCCATCGACTTGGGGTTTAACTCATCGAGATATCCCGAGCCGTCGTTGGCCCAGCGGAGATAAGCCTTCGCGGCGATGGTGCGAGCCTGCTCCATCTCGTCGGGAGTGACGGCATGGAGAGAGCCGGCGCAAAGGAGCGTAGCCAGCAGGACACCCAATATTCTTCCTATTCCCATATAATTAATCTTCCTTCATATTGTGGAAGACATTCTGCACGTCTTCGTCATCTTCAAATTTCTCGAGGAGCTTCTCGATGGCCTCGCGCTGTTCGGCGGTGACCTCCTTATAGTCGGTGGGTATACGCTCAAACTCGGCGGATACGATTTCAGCGCCGCTCTCTTCGAGGAACTTCTGTATGTTGGCAAACTGGTCGAAAGCGCCGTAGATGAGCCATTCATCCTCTTCAGCCTCAAGTTCGGCCTCGAAGTCCATGAGCGCGAGTTCGAATTCCTCGGCGTCCATGCCTTCAGCCGGATGGATGTGGAATACGCTCTTATGATCGAAGAGGAAGGAGAGTGAGCCTTGCGTGCCGAGAGAGCCGCCGTGCTTGTTGAAGTAACTGCGGACGTTGGCGACGGTGCGCTGATTGTTGTCGGTAGCGGTTTCTACGACGATAGCGATGCCGTGTGGACCATATCCCTCATATACTATCTCCTTATAATCGGAGGCGTCCTTGTCGGTAGCCTTCTTGATGGCGCGTTCTACGGTGTCTTTAGGCATATTTGCAGCCTTGGCGTTCTGCATGAGGACGCGCAGACGGGGGTTCATCTGCGGGTCGGCGCCGCCGGCCTTGACTGCCATTGTTATTTCCTTGCCGATACGGGTGAATGTACGGCTCATATTGCCCCAGCGTTTGAGCTTGCGGGCTTTACGATATTCAAATGCTCTTCCCATATTTATTCTTTAATTATTTTTGTCATCAGGTCATCGGGTCATCAAGTCATCAGGACATCTTTTGGGACTTTTTGACCTTTTGATGTTATATTTATCTTAGTTCGGCTTTTAGTTGGTTTTTGAGTTGGGCGATGATTTTGGTCATCACGGCGTCTATCTGCTTGTCGGCAAGAGTCTTCTCCGGATCCTGGAGGGTCATGCTGACGGCATACGATTTCTTGCCTTCCGGCAGGTTTTTGCCCTCATACACGTCGAAGAGAGTAACCTCGCCGAGGAGTTTGCCGCCGGCCTTTCTGACAGTCTCTTCCACGCGAGCGAAGGGCACGTCAGCATCAAGAAGCAGCGCTAAGTCGCGACGCACGGGTTGTGTCTTGGGGATAGGCACAAACTCTACCTTCTTACGCGCAGCGATGCGGAAGACAGCCTTCCAGTCGAGTTGGCAGTAAGCCACGTCCTGCTCGATATCAAACTTGGAGGTGACAGCGCGGCTGAGCAGACCGAGCTCGCCGAGCATTACACCGCTCTTGCTCTCTATCACCAGATTGGCAGCGAAAATCGGGTCGCTCTCCTGGTGCATTCTGAGTTCGGCGAGACTGATGCCGAGGCGACGCAACACACCGAGCACTATGCCCTTGAGGTCGTAGACGGTGGTTTCAGCCTCCTTCACATTCCAGCCGGCAGCGGTAAACTTACCGGTAATCCAGATGGCGAGCTGCATTTTCTCGCTGTAAGGTGCGAGGGGTTTTTCGGGAGTCGACTCAGCGGCGGGGTTGAAACTGTATACGTTGCCAAACTCATATAGGCGCAGGTCGGCAGCCTTACGGTTGACATTGTGAGCGATAGACTCCAAGCCGCCGTAAAGGAGAGTGCGACGCATTACGGAGAGGTCGCCGCTGAGCGGATTGAGCACACGCACGCAGGTTTCTTCAGGCCACACCTCGTTGCCCTCGTAGTAAGAACGCGCCGTTAGGGAATTATTCATGATCTCCATACATCCCTGTGCGGTGAGCATATCGGAGATGAGTTGCTGCAGCGCATAACTCTCGTCAACGTCAGTGCGCTGCGACAGATTGGCGTGCATTTCGGTGGAAATCTCCACATTATTATATCCGTATACGCGGAGTATCTCTTCTACGACATCGCAGGGGCGAGTGACGTCAACGCGATAAGTGGGGACGCGCAACTTGAGGATATCCGGATTTTCTGTCTCGGTGACACCGAATTCGAGTGCCTTGAGTATGCAGAGAAGCAGCGGACGGGGTATCTCCTTGCCGATGAGTCGGCTGCAATATTCGAGTGAGAATTCCACTTCGGCCGGCTCTACGGGATGGGGGTAATAATCTACCACCGGTCCGCAGACCTCACCGCCGGCGAGTTGCTGCACGAGCAGAGCGGCCAGACGGGCGGCATAGAGGGTGATGTCGGGGTCAGTGCCTCGTTCGTAGCGGAAGGAGGCATCCGTGGAGAGGCCGTGACGGCGGGCAGTGCGGCGCACGCGTGTAGGATTGAAGTAGGCACTCTCGATAAAGATATTTTTGGTATCGTCAGTGACGCCGCTATCAAGACCGCCGAAGACGCCGGCGATACACATCGGCTTGTCGGCATCCCATATCATCATATCGGCAGCATCAAGCGTGCGTTCCACACCGTCGAGAGTCGTAAATTTGGTACCACCCGGGCAGGTGCGCACCACGATCTTCTCCCCTGCCACCTTATCGAGGTCGAAGCAGTGGAGCGGCTGACCGAGACCCAACAATATGAAGTTGGTGATATCGACAATATTATTTATAGGGCGCTGTCCGGCAGCGACGAGCAGGCTTTTGAGCCAGTCGGGCGACTCGGCAACCTTTACGCCGCGGATGGTGACACCGCTGTATCGGCTGCAGCCCTCGGTGTCGAGCACTTCTACCGCAGCGCCGCCCTTCTCGTGAGCCACGGCAAAAGCGCTTACGTCCGGCATGCGCACCTCGGGGAGAACAGCGTTGCAATCCTTCTCGTAGAGATGACGCCACATGTAGGCTTTGAGGTCGCGGGCACAGCCGATATGGCTTGCGCCGTCTACGCGGTTGGGAGTAAGCTCCACCTCCAGGCGATAGTCGCTGGTGACATTGAAATATTCAGCGGCAGGAGTGCCGGGCTTCACCTCTTCGGTGAGCACCATGATGCCGTCGTGAGACTTGCCGAGGCCTATTTCATCTTCGGCACAGATCATGCCGAAAGACTCGACGCCGCGGATTTTAGACTTGCGTATTTGAAATTCCTTATCACCGTCATAAAGAGTAGTGCCGATAGTGGCGACTACTACTGTCTGTCCGGCAGCCACGTTGGGCGCACCGCAGACGATTTGCATGGGAGCCTCACCGCCGAGGTCGACGGTGGTGACATGCAGATGGTCGGAGTCGGGATGCGGGTCGCAGGTCAGCACCTTGCCGATGACGATGCCACGAAGACCGCCGCGGATGGACTCCACCTCCTCGACAGTGTCGCATTCAAGACCGAGGGAGGTGAAGACAGCGGCCAACTCGCGTGGAGAATAGCCGAAATCTATGTAGCGGCCAAGCCATTTGTAACTAATATCCATAATATATTTTTAGTCCTTAATTCACAGGGATAGGCTGTCAAAATTTGCATCAGACAGACTTTGAAATGCAAATTTAGTGAATTTCCCTCTTTTTTAAGCCTAATTCCCAACTTTTTTGTTAAATTTGCCTTTGAAAAACGAAAAAAAGTCAGAGATGAAGATACATCACGAGGGGACCAATATCCTGATATTGCTCTTTATAGTGCTCGCGGCGCTGAATGTGCCGGTGTGGCTCTTTCTGCCTCCATGGATCCTTCCTCTCTCGCTGACTCTGTTTTCGCTGATAGTCTATTCCTTTGTATTCAACTTCTTCCGTTGTCCGCACCGTGTCTTTCAGGGAGATTCGACTGACCTGATAGTGAGTTCGGTGGATGGCCACGTTGTCGCCTTGGAGCGTGTCTACGAACCGGAATACCTGCATTCTGAGGCGATTTTGCTTTCTGTCTTCATGTCGCCGCTCAACGTGCATGCCAACTGGTATCCGTGCAGCGGACGCGTAGAGTATGTGCGCCATCACAACGGCCGGTTTCTCTCTGCCTATCTGCCGAAGAGTTCGACGGAGAATGAGCGCTCCACGATAGGCATTGTCTGCGACAACGGCCAGCGCATCACGGTGCGTCAGATTGCCGGTGCGATGGCCAGACGCATAGTGACCTACGCCCGCAAAGGCGACCGTGCCGTTATCGATGAGCATCTGGGCTTCATCAAGTTCGGTTCGAGAGTGGATATCTACCTCCCAGTCGACGCTGAGATACTCGTGGAGATGAAGCAGGTGACGCGTGGCGGCCTTACCCCCATAGCACGATTAAGACCCCTTTCCACAAAAAATGAACATCATAACTCGTAATATTCCCAACGCCATAACATGCCTGAATGTATTGTCAGGGTGTGTGTCCATAATATTTGCATTTCATTCCGGTGAGACTTTCGGCGCCCTTACCGGCCTGCAATGGTCATGGATAGCCATTGGCGTGGCTGCCGTGGCCGACTTTCTTGACGGTTTTATGGCACGCCTGCTGCATGCCTACTCGGCGATGGGCAAGGAATTGGACTCGCTCTGCGACCTGGTGAGCTTTGGCGTAGCGCCGGCGATGATGGTATTTAATGTAACGGCGGGCACTCCGGATGCGCCTTGTTGGCTACCCTGGGTGACGCTGCTGATACCGGTTTGCGGTGCTTTGCGTCTTGCCAAATTCAATATCGACACACGCCAGACAAGTTCCTTTATCGGCCTGCCGATACCGGCAAATGCCATCTTCTGGATAGGCTATACAGCCCTGACGGGAATTGGCGGCACGGTGACACCCGCGCTCCTCTCCCCTCTCTGGCTATGCGTTGCGGTAGTGCTTGAAAGTTGGCTTATGATCTCGCCGCTGCCGATGTTCTCACTCAAATTCAAGAATTACAGACTTGGCGACAACAAGCGCCGCTATTTTCTGCTCTTGGCTGCCATCGTGCTGATAGCATGCACGGGTGTGGCCGGCCTTTTGTGGACCATAATTTTGTATCTTCTTCTCTCACTTGCGCGTAAATGACTGTAATAGCAATAATAATACTTCTGATAGTAATCTGGATGATATTCGGCGAACGGATATCAGCCGGGATACGTACGTTTATGGCTCATCGTGCCGAAGACACTGTGAGGCGCATGATGGGTATGCCGACCCGCAAGCAGGAACGCAAGGCGCGTCGTCAGGCGGAAAAGCAGGCGGCCGGCCGCAGCAGCGCATACAGGGCGCAGAATGGCAGCTCAGCGAAGAGCGAGCATATCATTCCTCCGGAATATGCTGAGGATGTGGAATATGTGGAGGTCCGCGACTATTCCCGGACGGATACCGTCATCAAGGATGAAAAGGGCGATACCATCTACCACGAGACTCAAGTGGAGGAGGCTGTAATAATCGAAGAGAGAAATGACTTTATACATAAGTGATCTTGACGGCACGCTGCTGGACGGCGAGAGCAAGATTTCGCCACGTTCGGCGGCTCTGCTCAATGAGGCCATAGAGGCCGGCGCGCTCTTCAGCATAGCGACGGCCCGCACTCCGGCGACAGTCTCGGCGCTGACCCGTGATGTCTGCCTGCGCCTGCCCCTTGTGGTGATGACCGGCGTGGCGCTTTGGGAAAGAGACTCCAACAGATATTCCGAAGTGTGTCATTTTCACCCCGACACGGTCAATGCCATCCGGGAGACGTATCGTGAGTGTCATCTCCCCTCCTTTCTATATACTCTCCGCGATAATCTTATCTCGATATATCACTCCGGTCCTCTCTCGGAGACGGAGCGGAAGTTTGTCGAGGAGCGTCTTCACTCTCCCTACAAACGCTTTCTGATGCCGCCGGACGGCGAGAGCGTGATACCGGAGCGAGTGGACGATGCCGTGCTCTTCTTCGCGATGCAGCCTACAGCGCCGGCAGAGGCAGCTTACCGGCAACTGTGTGATATTCCCGGCGTCAACCCGATATGCTATTACGATCCGACCTACGGCCCGGGACTTTCAATGTCGGAGGCTTTTCCGGATACTGCCTCCAAAGCGAACGCCACACGCAAACTTGCCCGGATTTGCGGGGCTGACCGAATAGTGGCGTTCGGCGACAATGCCAATGACATACCGCTGCTGAAGATGGCAGATGTGGCTGTGGCTGTGGAGAATGCCATACCGGAGGTAAAGGAGATAGCCGACATCATCATTCCGGCGCATGACCGCGACTCTGTGGCGGAATTTATCCTGCAGGATCATGAAGCTTAGATGGCCTATATATGAGCGAATGAAGACCGGCAAACTGGTCTTTCTGATAGTCTCGATGGTGGCAGTGATCATCATACTGCTTATTTCCAATAATTTGGTAAAGGAGTTGGCACGTCAGGAGCGGGAGCGTATGAATATATGGGCGCAGGCTACGGAGCGTCTTGCGCAGGCTCAGGAGAATGCCGACTATGAATTTCTGCTTTCCATTATACAGCAAAACAATTCGATACCGGTGCTTGTGGCCGACAGCGACTTCAATATCATCGAGCATCGCAATTTCCGGCTCCCCGAGAAAACGGAACAGACGGAAGACGGGTTTATAGAATTATCCGAAAAGAACCGTGCCTATCTTGTCAAACGACTGAAGGCTCCCGGCGGCGACACACCTCTTGAAGAGATGGCTCAGAAGAATGACCATTTCATACGCGTGGAGATTTATACCAACACTTATCAGTATATCTACTACGAAGACTCCATCCTGCTGAAGCGCCTGAGCCTGTATCCTTACGTGCAGTTGGCGGTGATGTTTGTGATGGTGCTGGTCATCTACTTTGCCGTAGTATACAGCAAGCGGGCCGAGCAAAACCGCGTATGGGCCGGATTGTCGAAAGAGACGGCACATCAGCTTGGCACTCCCATCTCATCGCTGATGGCATGGAGCGAATATCTGCGCAGCACGGGATTGGATCCGGAGATTGTGGAGGAGATCAACAAGGATGTGAAGCGTCTCTCCGTCATAGCCGACAGATTTTCGAAAATCGGTTCGGTGCCGGAACTTCAACTGGAGTATCTCAATGAGACGGTGCGCGAGTCGATGGAATATATGAACAAGCGTGTATCTGACCGTGTGAGCATCAACCTGCATCCGTCAGATGATGACGCCGGAGTGATGATCTCACGTCCTCTCTTTGAATGGGTGATGGAAAACCTTACGAAGAATGCCGTAGACGCGATGGGAGGCAACGGCCGGATAGATATCACTACCGGGCGTGAGAAGAACGGCACCGTATATATAGAGGTGAAGGATACCGGCAAAGGGATAGCGCGCAAGAACTTCAAGACCGTGTTCAATCCCGGCTATACCACCAAGAAGCGTGGCTGGGGACTGGGGTTGACGCTCGTGAAGCGTATCATCGAGGATTACCACAAAGGGCGCATCTTTGTCAAGGAGTCGGAGCCGGGGGTGGGCACTACCTTCCGCATCGAATTACCCGGGCTTTAGACCCCTTTCTCGCCGATGCATCCCGGCGTTAACATTTTTGTAGAAAGGGGGCTTAATTAAAAAGGGGTCTTAATTAAAGAGGTTGAATATACGGAAGCGGATGTCGCGCATCAGCAGGAGGAACGGGGAGAGCACCGGTATTTCGGGTGCGAGCATAGCCTTCATTTTCTGTTTTTTCTCTGTGGAATAGAGTCTTAGCGCAGCATTACGGCACTCTATCTCCACGACTGCAGGGAGCGTGGCGGGTTCGCCGTCGAAATGCGCCGGTCCTTCCGAATTGCGTTCTATCCTTATATGTCTTGCCTGAAATGTGGAGACCGCGCCGGAACTCCCTACGAGTCCGGTAAGCACTTCGGCACCGGCGCGTACCGTATTGAGCAAATTCCCTTTATGCACGATGGTGATGTCGAGCAGTCCGTCCTTGAGTGAGGCATGAGGGGCGATAAAGGCATTGTTGCCATACTGCGAGGCATTGCAGCAGGCCACGAGCATGGCCTCTTCGGTCATCGCTTTTCCATCGGCTATGATAGTGTATCGCTCCGGACGATAGGTCAATACCTCATCGAAGACGGCACGGAGATAATTGACCAGTCCGCGACCGTTGAACTGATTGGAATTGAATTTATCAGTAACGTTGGCATCAAATCCGAGTCCGAAAGTGCAGAAGAATGGTCGACCGCAAGCCTCGCCATAGTCAGCATCAAGTATACGGTCTTCAGCAATGACCTTCATTGCGCCTGGCACGGTGAGCGGTATGCCGAGGTGCCGGGCCAGACCGTTGCCTGAGCCTAAAGGGACGATGCCCATGATGACGCGACTACCGCAGACGCCGGCAGCCACCTCATTGACCGTACCGTCGCCGCCGCAAGCCACCACGCTGTAATAATTTTCTCTTACCGCCTGACGAGCCAGCTCTGTGGCATGGCCGGCATGCTCCGTCTGACACACGGTGACATCATATCCGAGTTGCTCGGCCTGCTCACACACGTAGCGTGCGGCATCGTGGCGAGCCACGCTTCCGGCAATCGGATTTACTATCAGCATCATGCGTCTACGCTTATTCATAGCGCAAATTTAATAATTTTTTTGTAAATTTGTATCGTCATGAAAATCTCAATTTTACTCCGCATAGTTAAAATATCCGTTACGCTGAGCATTCTCGTCACTCCTTTAGGAGGCGCCGCCCAGACACCTTCCAAAAGAAAAGCGGCAATGCCTAAAGAGGAACTGACGCTGCTCAACCGCGCAATTCAGTCGGCAGACATGTACAAGCATGAAAAGAACATGCATCTTGACACGCTCAAACGACTCGAACGCGAGGCTCCGGCCAACTCTATGAAAAAATGGGAATTGACCCACCGTATTTCGGAAGAATATCTGCCCGTGCGTGCAGACTCGTCGATGAAATATGCTGAACGGGCTTTGAATCTGGCTACGGCCAACGGCTGGGAGAAGCAGATATATATCAGCAAAATCGCATTTATCAAGGCGCTTGCCACCTCCGGCATCTTTACCTATGCGTCGGAGGAATTCATGAAAATCAACCCTACTACGCTCGACCGGAATGAAAAGATACTCTATCTGGAGGCGGGAAGACGTCTGTACGGATATATGAGAGGGATGGTGGAGACGGAGAAGAAGTATTATAACGTCACTACGGAGAAATACCTGCAATATAATGACTCACTGGAGGCAATCTTGCCCGACGACTCACCGATGAAGCAGTTTCTTACGTCTGAGAAATTGATAACTACCGGTCATTACACTGATGCGAAGCCCATCCTTGAGCATCTTCTCGAGACCCATCGGATAGAGGACAATCTCTACGGCATGGCGGCCTTTCAACTTGCCACGGTATATAATCATTTAGGTGACGACAATCAATATGCGGCATATCTGGCCAAAGCGGCCGTCTCAGACATACGCGGATGTATAAATGACGGTCTTGCCCTGCCTACTTTGGCCTACTGGATGTATGAAGAGGGCGAGCTCAATGATGCGTACCGCTACATCAACTGCGCCCTGAAAGACGCCACCTCCGGCAACGCACGCACACGCACCATCATGATTGCCTCGATGCTTCCGATTATTGATGAGGCTTACAGGGAGAAAATCAGTGCATCGCGCGATGAAATGATGATTTACTTCCTCTTAGTGACGTTTTTGCTCATAATCTCCGGAATATTGCTGTCCTTCCTTATCAGACAGATGAAGCGCAGCCGCAAAAACTCGGAAAAACTCTCGCGCACGTCACGACTTCAGGAGAATTATTTAGGTCATTTCATCACTTTAAGTTCCACATACGCCAACCGCATCAAGCAGTTGCAGAAGACTGTTACCCGAAAGATCAAGGCAGGACAGACAGAGGAACTACTGAAGATGGTGAACAGCCCAAAATTGAATGAAGACATTCAAAAAGAATTTTACACCACTTTTGATTCAGCATTTCTTGATCTCTACCCTGACTTTATTGATGAGGTCAACGAGCTGCTGCGTCCTGAAGAGAGAATTTATCTTAAGGAGAAGGATGTCTTGCCGCCGGAATTGCGCGTATATGCGTTTGTGAGAATCGGCATCGTGGAGTCAACTCAAATTGCGAGCATTCTCAACTACAGTGCCTCGACGGTCTACAATTACCGAACCAAAATACGCAACAAAGCGATCAATCGTGATACGTTTGATGATATGATAGCGCCGGCAAACCCTCTTCTGCCGATAGACCCTGTCTACACCCCCGACCCGGAGTAAAACAGGGCCTGAACGGGACATTTTGATGCTTTCAGCAACTATATGGTCACTACATTAGGACTATATACCATCTACTCATAAGTCTACACACGAATTTTTTATTTGATTGATTAGCTGCAGTTTGCCTCTGTCTATATCTACATTACACCTTACATATCACCTTACACTACTTGACAGATTGGGAAAGATGTAGTAATTTTGCATTGTCGATTTGAGAAAGGACTCAAATCAACCCATACTCTAAGGCAACAACTAAATAATTCTGTAAGGTAAAAAGACAATAGTAGGTTTTTAAGGATGGTTTGAAAGAGATACACATTCTCCTGTCTAAGGACTCAGACATCCAAAGGTAGCATAGGTGTAAAGATAAAAGGTATTAGTTTTGACACTAATCGTTTATGTTAGGTTTATAGAAATAAATTTTTTAGCGGCTTTGCTGGGAAGCAAGGCCGTTTTTTTTTATATTATTTTTTAAGGACTTTAAGGACTTTAAGGTCTTTAAGGAGAACGTAGGGGTATTAGATGTTGCGGCCGAGCCAGTAGCCGAGAGCACAGCCGAAGAGGCCTACGAAGATGGTCATCACAGCGAATATGAGCCATATCTCGAGGTGTCCCTTCTCAAAATAATGCACGCAGTCGAGAGTGAATGATGAGAAGGTGGAGAAGCCGCCACAGAAGCCCGTCATCGTGGCTAAGAGAAAGAATTCCTTGCCGTTGGCACTCCAGTTGCAATGGCCGTTTACGAGCCAGCCGGCAAAAACACCGATCAGGAAGCAACCTATGGAGTTGATGACCCACGTAGCAAGTCCGGTCATGGAATGCCGCATCGCTGTCTCTATAAAATACCGACACACGGCACCGAAGCCGCCTGAGCCGAAAACTATCAATACTTTTAACATTATTTCATATCTTTATAATTGCAATTATGTATTACCTATTGCTTCATTATCAGCGTTATTTAATCTATATTGGCGCTTCCACATACATCTTGTCTATCCACTGTTTCCGTGCGTTATATAGACGAGAAAAGGGCCGGGGCTCGGAAGCCGCGACCCTTTCATAAAATAGCAAATGTTTTATTATTTTATGGGGTTTTGCTATAGGGATTATTTGCCGAGTCGGGCCTCTTCGCGAGCGATGTAAGCTTCAACGGCCATACCGTTGGCAAATTGGAATGTGGGGAACTCAGTCTGAATGCGCTTGTAGCAATCGAGAGCGCCCTGATAATTTTTCTGTTCGTCATATACGTTAGCCTCCTTATAGAGAGCCACGGGGACAATCTGCGGATTACCGCCGGCTTTGCGGATGCAAGCGTCGTAAGCGCTGAGCGCCTCGCCATATTTCTTAAGGTTGACGTATGAGTCACCGAGAAGCATCTTGGCCTGAGCCGCAAGCACGTCGTCGGAAGTGCTGAATTTCTCAAGATACTTGACAGCCTCCTGATATTTGCCGATGTTGTAATAAGACTCAGCGGCTGAGAGAGCGGCTACTTTACCGGCATCGAAATGACCGTATTTGTCTGCCACCTTCGCATATTCGCGGGCACGGATGGTGTCGTTACCGAGCGCTGTCTGCTCTACCTGGCTGTAAGCAGCCCATGAATTGTTAAGACCGGGATTGCGGTAAATCCAGAAATATGAACCGACGAATACGGCTATAACAGCGATAACACCTATCACCCAATAGATTATCTTCTTATTGGCTGCCACTTTCTGACCGGCGCCGGTGAGCTGCTCATGGATTTCATCTATCGCGTTTGAGTCCTGACGATTATTATTTTCTGCCATTGCAAGTAATAATTTTTCTTTCCGTTTTTACATTATTATCTGCAAAAGTAATACTTTTTGTGCTAACACCCAAATTTAACGCAATAAATTTCCTATATTTTTACTAAATTTGCAGTCTGTATGGCGCAACTTGGCTCGACATTAGACCTTCAGCAGACGCAGCGCATGCGTCTCTCGCAGCAGCAGCTTCGCTTTGTGAGGCTGCTCGAGCTTAATGCGCGCGAATTTGACGAGGCTGTAGAGAGCGAACTCGAGGCCAATCCGGCTCTTCAGGCCGACGATGATGCCGCCGCCGATATCTCCGACGATACCCCTTATTATCTGCGACATGCATACAATGTCTCACCGGATGGTAATGATTACGACTACACCGCTCCGGATGAGTCGGAGTCGCTCTATGACCATCTGTTGACACAGATCGGCGAGCAGCGCCTGCCGGAGGAGGTCGAGGCGATGGCAAAATATATTGTGGGCAATCTGGACAGCAACGGCCGGCTGCAGCGCCCGCTGCGAAATATGATTGATGACCTTGCCATCAATACCGGTGTGGAGATACCTTATGACGTTGCCTTAGAGGCCTTGGACGTGGTGCGTGGTCTTGACCCGGCGGGCGTCGGCGCGGAAGACCTCCGCGACTGCCTGCTGCTGCAACTCCGCGTGCTCCCGCCCTCCACCACTCGCGATGACGCACTGCATATACTGAGAGACTACTTCGAACCCTATACCAAGAAGCACTCTCACCGGATTATCTCCGGACTGAAGATATCAGCCGAACGCGTGGCGGCGGCTGGCGAACTCATACGCACGCTCAATCCAAAACCCGGCGCTGCATACGGCGGAGAGAGGGAAACGGCGGCTGCCGTGATATATGCCGACTTTTCCGTCAGCAACGAAGAGGGAATACTCTCGGTGACAGTCAACAATCGCTTTTCCAACCTCAATATAGAGCAGAGTTACGTAGATGCCGTCAACGACCCGGCTATCCGCAAACGGGAGGCACGACGTGACAAGGCATTCACCATCAACGGATACAACAGCGCCCGGGAATTTATCGAGAATGTGAGACAACGACAAAAGACTCTGCTCAATGTAATGACGGCCATCGTCAAATTGCAGCACGAATATTTCGAAACCGGCGACGTATATCATCTGCATCCCATGATGATCAAGGATATAAGCGCCGTGACGGGGTTGGATCTCTCTGTGATATCCCGCGCCACTAATAATAAATATGTGGAGACTCCCTGGGGTAAGGTAATACCCGTCAGAGACCTCTTTTCCAATGTAAAGGGTGATGAAGAGAGCGGCGAGACACTCACCAACCGCCAAATCGAGGCTGAGATAAAGGCCATTGTGGACGCTGAAGACAAGAAGCATCCTCTCAGCGACGCCCGTATCTGCGAGGAGATGGAGAAACGGGGATACTCCCTCTCAAGGCGCACTATCGCCAAATATCGCGATGCGGTGCAGATACCGGTGGCGCGACTCAGAAAGAGTTTTTAATAGACTTTTTAATAGACTTTGGAATAGTCAGATAGATGAATAGAATATGGAAATAAACTCACCATATATACATACCCTCTCCAACGGTCTGCGCGTGGTGGGCCGACGCTCGGACGGCAACGTCTCTTATATCGGTGTGGCGGTAAATGCCGGCAGCCGTGACGAACCCTCCGACCGTGAGGGACTGGCTCACTTCGTGGAGCATACCATCTTCAAGGGAACGAAGAAGCGAAAGTCAAGCCATATCTCCAATAGATTGGAGTCAATAGGCGGCGAACTGAACGCTTACACCTCAAAGGAGGAGACGCTGATATATACCAATTCTCCGGCCGGCAATGCACGCCGCGCCATCGAACTCCTTGCCGACATCATCGCCGACTCTACTTTTCCGGAAAATGAACTGCGCAAGGAGCGCTCCGTGGTGATTGAGGAGATACATTCCTATCTCGACTCTCCCTCGGATGCCGTTTATGATGAGTATGAGGAACTGATATACGCCGGCTCGGCATTGGCTCACAACATTCTCGGCACCGAAGACTCCGTGCGCAGCCTCACCGGCTCAGACTGCCGTGCGTTTCTCGACAGCAAATATACGCCTGACAATATGGTGATCTATGCCGTAGACCCCGGCGAACCGGAGAAAATCCTTAAGGAGATGGAGCGCTATTTCGGCGGCCTGCACTTTACGACCGGAGGCACGGAGCGTATCGCCCCTCCCCCGGCGGACCACTTCGAACTGACGCGCGACCGCTCCGGACATCAGGCTCATACTATATTAGGCACCCGCCTCTTCGGGCGAAACGACCCACGCCGCTATGCACTCTTCCTATACAATAATTTCTTAGGCGGACCCTGCATGAATTCACGTCTTAATCAGGAGATACGCGAGCGTCGCGGACTGGCTTATACCGTAGACAGCAACGTTGCGCTGCTCTCCGACACCGGCACGCTGAATATCTACGTAGGATCCGACCCGGACAGAGTGAAGAAATGCTGTGACATTATCCACCGTGAGATAGACCGTCTGGCTCAGGCACCCATGTCGGAGAGACTCTTCGCCAAAATACGCGAGCAGTATCGCGGCCAACTATTAGTAAGTTCGGACCATCGCGAAGCGGCGGCTATGTCGTTGGGTAAGAGTGTGCTATACTACGGCAAGGTATATGACGCCGCATATACGGCTCAATGTATTATGGATGTGACTCGCGACCAACTCCTTGAGGTGAGTCGCATGATTGCCGCCCAACCTCTCAACAGACTGACATTAAGATGAAGATAGCAGATATAGATTTAGGTTACCGTCCGGTGATGCTTGCGCCGATGGAGGATGTCACCGACCCCTCCTTCCGGCTGATATGCCGCGAGCAGGGAGCCTCGATGGTCTACACGGAATTTGTCTCCGCTGAGGCCTTGATACGCAATATCGCCTCGACGACGCGCAAACTGCATATCGACAAGCGCGAACGACCCGTAGCGATACAGATTTACGGCCGCGAACCGGAGGCGATGGTGGAGGCTGCCCGCATCGTTGAGCAGGCCGAGCCTGACATACTCGACATCAATTTCGGATGCCCGGTAAAGAAGGTGGCTCACAAAGGTGCAGGGGCGGGTATGCTTCGCGATATCCCCAAACTGCTCTCCATCACAAAGGCCGTGGTGGATGCAGTCTCTATACCTGTGACGGTCAAGACCCGCTTGGGATGGGACTGTGAAAACAAGATAATCACCGACTTAGGTCCGCGACTGCAAGACTGCGGCATCAAAGCGCTTACCGTGCACGGCCGAACTCGCTCGCAGATGTATACCGGACATGCCGACTGGACGCTTATCGGCGAATTGAAAAATGACCCGCGGATGGAGATACCGGTGATAGGCAACGGTGACATCACCACCCCGGAAGAGGCCCTCGAAGCCTTCGAGACTTATGGTGTAGACGGTATTATGATAGGGCGTGCGGCATTCGGCGCGCCGTGGATATTCGGAGAGGTGCGCGAGATGCTCGACAAAGGAAGTTACACACGGTTGCCACTTGACCGACGATTCGCGCTGTTACGCCGGCAAGTGGAAGAGAGTGTGGAGCGAATAGATGAATATCGTGGGATATTGCATATACGTCGACACTTAGCGGCCTCTCCCCTTTTCAAAGGCATTCCCAATTTCCGCGAGACACGCATCGCGATGCTTCGCGCAAACAGCCTTGCGGAATTGATGCCAATCCTCGACTATACAGAAAATCTGCTCTCCCGTACAGACCTCCAATCCGAGCAACGTACGGACATGCCTCCGGCATGTTTCCAATCCGAAAGTGAGCGCATATCCGAGCAACGTAGGGACATGCCTCCGGCATGTTTCCAATCCGAAGATCGTACAAAAAAATTGATATAATGAAAAGATTAATTTTTATATTATGTATAGCGATGTTCTCTCTCCGTGCCTTTGCCGCCGAGGCAAATGAACGCATTGAGAAAGTCGGTCCGTTTACTGCCATTCAGCTCATGGACAGCATCAACATCGTATATCACAACAATCCGGAATACAACGGCACGGTGCGTTGGACCGACGATGAGACCACGGATGACACCAAGCTGATTATCAGCAACAATAAAGGCACTCTCAAAATCCAGCTCGACATCACATTTGACAATGAGACGCCGACGTGCCCTACGCTACACGTCTACAGCGACTTCCTGAGCAAAGTGCTCAATTATTCCGACGGCCAGATCCTAATCGAGCAGCCGGCAGCATGCGCGAAGATAGAATTCTCGCAGATAGGCAACGGCAGCATCGTAGCCTCCGGCTTGAATGCCACGGAAATATACGCGAAGGTGACGGCCGGCATGGGCACAATCTCTCTGGCGGGCAAGTGTGATACGGCGACATACCGTATGACCGGCACCGGCACAATCCAGGCTGACGAACTGACGGCCGGCTCTGTCAACTGCCGCATATTCGGCGGCGGTAATATCGGCTGCAATCCCGTCAAAAAACTCAACGTGACGGGGATTGGTTCGACGCGCATCTATTACAAAGGGAATCCTGAAATATCGCACAAAGGCGGCGGCAAACTGCTGCCGGTAAAATAGGCTGAATGTCAGAATTAAAGCAACGGACAGCGAGGACACTGAAATGGAACACGATCGACCGTGTCTCCACACAGGTGTTGTATGCCGTTGTGGGCGTAATCTTAGCCAACATCCTCACTAAAGAGGAATTCGGTCTGGTGGGTGCGCTGACCATCTTTCAAGCCTTCGCCATCATATTTGTAGACAGCGGTTTCGGCGCTGCCCTGCTACGCGAGAAAGAGCCTACGCAGGCGGATTACTCCACGGTGTTCTGGTTTAATCTTATCGTATCCGTTGCCGTCTACGTAATCCTCTTCCTTTGCGCACCGCTTATCTCCTCGCTTTTCGGTGATAATGAGGCGTTGATACCGATGTCGAAGGTGATGTTTCTCACCTTCGTGCTTAACGGGCTTGCCATCGTGCAGACCAACCGTCTGATGAAGGCGATGGATGTCAAGATGATAGCCGTCTCCAACAGTGTGGCAATCCTGATATCGGGCGTCGTGGGAGTAGCGATGGCCTTCTTGGGCTACGGTGCCTGGGCGATGGTATGGTATTCGGTGATTATGGCAGCGGTAAAGACCACTATTCTTTGGCTGACCGGGGGCTGGGTGCCATCTCTGCTTTTCAGCCGTGAGTCGCTGCGCAAGATACGTCGTGTGGGCTTCAGCGTCTTCTCATCCTCGATGCTCAACACTATCTCTCAGAATGTATATAACTTTGTGATAGGCGTATGGTACGGGCTCTCCTCACTTGGTGTTTACACGCAGGCCGACAAATACAGCAAGATGTGCACGGCCTCTATTTCGCAGATACTTACGGCCTCGTTTGTGCCGTTGTTGTCGGGCGTGCAAGACTCTATGGAGGCTTTCCGGCGGTATTGCGCCAAGACGGGGCGATTTACTTCCTTCATACTTTTCCCGGCGATGGTGTTGCTGACCGTCACTGCTCCCTCGCTCTTTCATGCGCTCTTTGCCGATAAATGGGATGACGCCATCATTCTCTTTCAGATACTCTGCATGAGGGGGATATTCATTGTCTTCATATCCTTGTATTCCAATTATCTGCTGTCGCTTGGGAAAGCACGGCACATGATAGCCTCGGAGACTATAAAGGATGTGCTGCTCTTTGCTGCCATAGCGGCTACAGTATGGTGGCACTCCGTTCCGGTTTTAGTATGGGGTCTTTTAGTGGCCACGGGAGTGACATGGCTGATTTTGCTCTTTGTCACGGCTCATGGGTTGGGCTTCAAGGTGGGCGAACTGCTGCGCCCGGCGATGCCGTTTGTTTTGCCGACGGTGGTGATGGCCGGAGCGGCCTGGGGAGTCGGAATATTGATGGGATGGATACTTCCGGCGGGCGTATCGCTGCATATCTACGGGATGTCTGTATTTGCAGCGCAGGTCTTGGTGGCAGCCGGCGCATATTTCCTTTTCACTTACAGAGAACTCAGAGAATTGTAGGGACATGCCTTCGGCTACAGTACATGACATTTTTTATTGAGTGGTTGATGG
>CAYVZJ010000036.1:0-27629 GCA_964456155.1 uncultured Sangeribacter sp. | reverse complement strand
GAACACGATTAATATCACGCCAAATCCCCGGTAGGGACGCGATTAATCGCGTCCGCCTATCAATAATTGATACAAGTATAATGAAAGATAATATCGTTGACATAGATAAACTTCGATTAAGGTTAGCCGGGGTTTGCGCTCGTGCGGAGCAATGCGAATTTGACATTTTGACCAAACTGGCTCGCGCCGGAGCTTCGCGCGAAGAGGCTGATGAGATTGTCAACTTCCTGAAAGAGAATAAATTTCTGGACAATAGTCGCTATGCTCGCGCTTTTGTCAACGACAAGGTGCGCTTTGCCGGATGGGGACGTATGAAGATACGCGCAGCGCTGCTCGCCAAGCGACTGTCTTCCGGCGAGATAGCGCAAGCCTTAGAGCAGATAGATGACGCAGAATATGAGGAGGCTTTAATGCGTGTAGCAGAGTCAAAGGCGAAAGGACTCAATTTGACCGACTACCGCCAGCGACAGAAATTCTATCGTGCGATGATGGCTCGCGGCTTCGAGTCAGCCGACATCTCCCACGCCATCAGTCGGTTATGATACGCAATTTGCTTGATGTATTGTTTCCGCCGGTGTGTTGTGGCTGCGGAGAGTTGCTCGTGGAGGGAGAGGAGCATCTCTGTCTTGACTGTGTGGCTCATTTGCCACGATCATTCTATCACTTGCAACCGAATGATAATCAGATGATACAGCGATTTGCCGGACTTTTTCCTTTCGTGCGTGCCACCTCGTGGCTTCTCTATTCTCACGGCAACATCGTGTCTCGGCTCATTCACAACTTCAAATACTTCAATCGTCCGCAGTTAGCGGCGCGCATCGGCCAACTGATGGCCGAAGAGCTGATTGTCAGCGGCTTTTTCAACGACATAGATGCCATCGTGCCTATGGCGCAACATTGGACACGCCGTATGAAACGCGGCTACAATCAGGCCGAATATCTTGCCGAGGGCATTGCGCAAGTCACCGGCCTGGAAGTGCTTGACAATCTGAGAGCGGCCAAGCGTCACCGCACACAGACGCTCGTATCTCTTGCCGAGCGTCGCACGAATCCCCGAGGCTCCTTCCGAGTAGTGCATCCCGAAGAACTCACTGACCGCCATATCCTACTGATAGACGACGTCTGCACCACCGGCGCCACGCTGACCGAAGCCGCCCTGACCCTCCACCACTCCGTCCTCGCCCACCACCACCTACACCAAGGCCTCCCCTACAACCCCAACGATCTCCACCAACTCCACAACTCCCCCCTCCGCCTCTCCCTCCTGACCCTCGCCTCCACCATCTAAATAGTGTAAATTCTTTGGGTTTCTAAAGTGAACAGTTAGACCGCTTAAAGTCACTTTTACATTCTGCGTAATGAAATAAATAGTAAATTGTATAAGTCCGAATCCAGTCAAATACATTTTCCCTCCATAACATTATTTGTGGTTTTAATGAGGTTGATTTATTCTCTCAATATTGGTATTGCAAAAACTGGAATATTTGATTAACTTTAACACGGTCTTTAAATTTATAGTATTTATAAGCTTTAGTTATGGCAAAATTCTCCCCTGGTGATATAGTGATTGATCTTCAAACGAACGAAAAAGGAGTGGTTTGTGAGATATGTCCTCCTGCTCGTGGCAAACAATTTTATCGGGTAAGGTTTGCAGAGACTATTGAAACCTGTCTTGAGCAATATCTTGATGGTCTTTATGACATAGCGAATCCCTTTGATCGTGCGCGTAAAGGTATATACGGCAACCGTGATCAATTCGTTTTGGTCAATACAACTTATAAAATAAACAATTCAAATAATAATACTATTTCTTCATTAAAAGCATCAAAGACACTTTTTAAGGCATATCAGTTTAAACCGTTGTTGAAATTTCTCAACTCTCAAACAAGAAGGATTCTTATAGCGGATGAAGTCGGTCTGGGTAAAACCATAGAGGCCGGGCATATACTATTGGAATTAAAAGCCAGAGGAGAATTCAAAACGGCGCTTATAGTGTGTCCGAATTCTCTCAAAATTAAATGGCAAACAGAATTGCAAGAGAAATTTGGCTTGAATTTCAAAATATATGAATCCCTTAACGATGCTGTTGAGGATCTTAAATCTCATCCCCAAAATGCAAGAGGGATTCTGAATTATGAGAAAATCAGGGCAAAAAAAGAAGAGAATGAAAAGGATGGTAAAAACAATTCATCAGAAAGTTCCTCAAACAAATTGATAGAATATCTACATACAGGCCGAATGAAATATTCTATCATCCTCTGTGATGAGGCGCATAAAATGCGAAATCATGAGACTCAAACTTATCGTGGTATGTCTGAGATACTCCAATATGCGGATGCTGCTGTCTTTTTAACGGCGACTCCCATTATGCTCGGAGATGATGACTTATATAATCTTCTTCATTTACTAGAACCGATTTATTTCGACAATCGAGAGGTATTTAAAAATTTGATTAACGCTAATAGGCCTTTTATTCAAGCGAAATCAATGCTGAATTCGAATCAGCCATTAGGAGATATTAAAGAATTACTATCTAATGGTGAGATTATTAAGAGTCATAGAATTGGTGAGAATTACTATTATGAGTCCACAAAAAAGGTATACGATACGTATAAGGGGATTCGACTGTATGAAAAGATATTAGAAGATTTGGATAAGGAAGATACTCCAATGTTGCGGGCTCAATTACAGGAAGACATATCAGGAATGAGTAAAATCAATAATGTCTTTTCAAGAACTCGGAAACGCGAAGTATCAACTGAAGAGCGTCAGCAGACCGAGCGAGATGCCCATAGGAAAATCGTGACACTTTCCACTGAAGAACGAGATTTCTACGATGGTATAATTGACGATTACATCGAAAAAAAAGGGGGATTGGATTATGATGAATATGGCGAAGAGGTTTTACCTCCAGGTGCAATACTTGGTATAATTCAAAGAAAAAGAATGGTTGCCAGCAGTGTTCAAGGTTACAGACTTTATACAGAATCTGCCTACGATGTTGAAAAATTTTGTCAAAGAGTTGAAACTGAAAAAGACTTGAAAGATTCCAAGATCGAAACACTGAGAGAAATTATAGATGGTGTAAAAAGCGCCGGAGGAACCAAGCTCATAGTGTTCTCTATATTTAAATTTACAGTCCGATATCTTTCAATAAGATTAAAGGAATTAGGTTATCGCGTTTTTGCTATTCATGGCGACATAAAGGAACGAGAATCGATAATTCAACAATTTAGAAGTTGCCCAGAATTTGCCATCCTTTTATCTACCGAAGTGGGTTCAGAGGGTCTCGATATGCAATTTTGTTCTCATCTTGTCAATTACGATCTACCGTGGAATCCTATGGTAGTAGAACAGAGAATCGGTCGTATTGACAGATTTGGTCAAAAATCACCTAAAGTGCATATTTATAATCTCGTTGTGGCAGATTCTATTCAGGAGGTGATTTACACCCGACTGCTAGAACGTATTGGAGTATTTCAAGGAGTAATTGGTGACCTGGAGATGATTCTTGAAGAAAATGGCAAGGCTATTCGCCAATTGGAAAGAGACATATATGGGATGCACTTATCTAAAGAAGAGCAAGAAAAAAAAGTGATAGACTTGACAAAAGCTCTTGAGACGGAGAAAATTCAATTAAATCAGGTAGAAGAAGGGATGACAAATGCTCTGACCAATGATATCTATATTCAAAATGAAATCAGCAAGATACGTAATAATCGACTATATGTAACAGAAGAAGAGTTGAAAAATTATATTAAGATGCTAATAAACGAACATCTTAAAACTTGCCTATTTGAAAGAGTAAATGAGAACGAATATTCTCTTCAAATTCCCCAAAGCACCCCAAAGGTGGTGAGCAACTTCTTGATATCTCATCAACCCCAAGGTGATGATTTTGAAGAATTGTTCAGAACGTATAAGCAACGTATAATGGAGGATTTTTTAGAAACAAGCAGTCGTAGAATTACTTTCGATCAGGCCTATGCTTTTGAAAACAAATCAGTGGATTTTGTTAACATCTACAATCCGCTGATAATTGCCGCATCTGTATATTTCAAGGATTCCCTTTCATCCATTGGTAATACATTCCAATTAAAATACAAATTACCCGAAGACATCAGATTAAATAGAGGGGAATACTTTATGGCCGTATACTCTGTTAAAACTCAAAGGGAGATTCTCGGAAAAAAGGTAAGTTCAGAAACACTTGTTCCGGTATTTTATAACGTAGCAGAAGATTTCACAATAAGGGATTTAGATCTAAATATTAATTTGTTTGGCAAAATTCAAGAAGGTGCGTTAAATTTAGCTGCGGATGATAAAATGGAAGCTATAGGAGATGAAAAATGCTCCAATATGGAATGTGATTTTACCCTTTATATATCCGAACATATAGCTGCCCAAAAAGAGGATATGGCAATTAGAGATGACTCTCAAAAGGAATTATACATTCGTCAGTTAAATGAATATTATGAGGCTCGTATACAAAAAGAAGAGAAGAATATTAAATCTGCAAAAGCAGACTTAGAACTAATTCCTGACAACCTTATAAAAGAGATAAATCATGCCAAAAACATTCTTCAATTGGCAGAAAACCGTCTAAAGATGCTTGAAAAATCTAAAGAAGAAGCTTTGGCAAAGGCTAATTCAAGTAAAGCCCCTGAAATTTCAAGTAAAATGATATCATTAAACCGCATAATTTTCTATTGAAAGATGGCAATAACAGTAGGATTAGATTTCGGAACACACCAAACGAAACTGTGCATAGAAAATTCCGATGACCCCAATCACAAGACATATGAATTTTGGGATTGGGGAAATCAAACGTACGCTCTGCCATCAGTGATTCAAATCAACAAAAATCACACTCTAAGTTATGGTAAAATAGATATGGACCAAACGCTGGTATGCAGAAAGAAAAAGCACATTGCCAATCCGGGAGTATTAGTGCTCCCCAAAGCCCCTCAGTCCCCTACGTTATCAGAAGTTGAAGAACCCGTTCTTCCATCAATGCCAATATACGAATATATCTCTGAAGAGGGACTCCCAATTAAATTGCCACTTCGTGATTTATATGGTATTGGAAAACCTCTTCCATCAACATCAAAACCCGAGGATCCAATTAAGACTTGGAAAAAGGAACGCTCTAACCTCGTGCAAGAATATAAAAGAAAGTTTACTCTCTGGAAAAAAGTAGGTAAAGCCATTGGTATGCAAATGCCCACTCCTCCGGAATTACCTCCGAAACCCAAACAATCTATTATTCCATCAGTAAACGATGAGGATATAAAGGGAATTAACCCTCATTTAATAGCGACCCCTGCACAAATTGCAGAATATAATAAATGGAAAAAGGATTGCGACTTCTTACTCTCAACTTACAAAAAAACGTTAGCACTTAATGAAGAGAAGCAGAATCACTATCTTCACCAACTACGACTTTGGGAAAAAGAATGTCAAGAATTACAGGATAAATATAATCAACGTGTGCAGCAATACCAAGAGTCACTCATCGAGTATCCGATGGTATTTCGATATTTTAAGCAAGCTACTTTCTCTTTATATAGATGGAATTACGAAATAGAAGCAAGAGATTTGTCAGTGCTTTACCTCGCATATATCATTTTCAAATTAGAAGAACGATTTGGCAAAAATTTCTCCATTCAAATGGGAATTCCAGCGAGTGAAATAACATTTAAACGTTATAAACCTTTCGCTACCGGACTGCTTATTCAGGCAATTCGTTTGGTGGAAGATGTGTTCGCCAATGATTTTAACAAATTTATGAGTACGCCCTATGATGATTTGCTTAAACTTATTCCATCTTTTGAGTATTCAGATGAATTAAAATACGAGTATGGCATAATGATAATTCCCGAAGCTTACGCCGCTTTACGTTCAGTTACAGCCAATGGAAGAATATCACCCGGGATGAGTATTTTACTTGATATAGGCGGAGGCACTACTGATATATCCTTCTTTGTAATAGAAGAAAATGGAGAGCCTCACGTATATCACTACGAGTCGATAACTAAAGGATTAAATTACTTCTTAGAATACGAAGAAACTGCAGTTGGCGACATTTCGTATAAGCGAGAGCTTGAAGAGTTATCGCAATCAACTTTCTCAAATGCCTATCATGCATATAAACTCCAGATAGAACAAATCGTCAATAGTCTAATCGGATTTTTACATACCGACACTATTACAAGAGGGTTTAGTAAACATATTTTTTCAGATGCTATCATAAATAGACCCGTAATCTATTCGGGAGGAGGAAGCTACGATATTAGAATGCGCAAAACTCTATTGCACTTTACTCAGGTTATCCATCTGAATAAGAATATTCTGAGAATACCTAATGTCATTAAGGAGCCATTAGTCAATATTCCATATTCTATACTCGCCACTTCATATGGATTATCCATATCTATGGTATCGGATGATTTAAAGATTTCCAATAAAGAGGACTTATTTGCAAAATATTCGAAGAAAGAGAATGACAGATGGTCAGCATATCAAGAACACGGCATGTATGAAGATTAATTTTGTTTGAAAATGTTAGGAGCGATTATTGGCGATATCGTTGGCTCGCCGTTTGAATTTGCCAACGTGAAAACCTTTCGAGACAAGTCTCTGTTCACTCCGGGGTGTGAGTTTACGGATGATACTGTTTGCACGGTGGCTGTGGCTGATGCCCTGCTTACCGGGGAGAAGTTTGGCGTGGCGCTGCGTCGTTGGTGTCGGAAATATCCGCATCCTATGGGTGGCTATGGAGGCTCGTTTAATGTTTGGCTTCATTCTGACAATCCTCAGCCATATAATTCTTGGGGGAACGGCGCGGCCATGCGTGTCTCTCCTGTCGGGTGGGCGTTCAAGTCGGAAGCGGAGACGCTTCGCGCTGCTCTCGCTTCCGCTGCTCCTACCCACAACCATGTGGAGGGTCTGATAGGAGCGTCATGCGTCGCACGTGCCATCTTCCGTCTACGCACCTCTTCTGATGCCTCTTTCCGCTCCGGAAGTGTCGCCGACTTGCTGAATGAATGCTATGGCATCAATCCTGCGCTTCCTGCTCCCGGTGTCTTTGATGAGACGTGTCAGGGTTGTGTTCCCTTGGCGTTCGCCATCTGCTCGGAGTCTGACAGTTTTGAGGAAGCAATCCGTAAGGCTGTGGAGTATGGTGGCGACACCGATACCCTCTGCGCCATTGTCGGCTCTCTTGCCGAGGCCCGGTGGGGTATCCCTGCGGAAATCCGGGACGTGGCTCTGTCGATGCTCCCGAACGAAATGCTGGACGTGATTGTTGAATTTGAAAAACGATTTGGTGAGAATTCTTGATTTTTTGGACCGTGGATAAGAAGGGCTTGCCAAATAAGTAAGGTCGGAGGGGAATATTTTGATGAAAGAGTTATGATACGTGAGATTAGCATAGGAAAGCTGAAATGCAGTTATCATAGAGTGGAGAATAGTGAGCGGATAGCCTATATACTCTACCCTATGAATATTCTGAACGACTGGATAGAAGCGGCGAGTGAAAAATACAAGGTATCGATAGTGGTGGTGACGGGCATGGACTGGCAAAACGTCTTTAGTCCGTGGCCTGCAAAAGGAGTACCGGCCGGCACGGCAGACTTCAAAGGCGAAGCGCCGGAATTTCTCAGACTTCTGCAGCAGGAGGTAGTTCCGAGGGTTGAAAAAACTTTAGGATTAGGCGAGGATGCAGAGCGCACCTTAGTGGGCGTATCGATGTCGGGCTTATTCACCTTATGGCAATGGATGATATGCGATACGTTTGTGAATATAGCCTCGCTCTCCGGTTCGTTCTGGTATGAAGGCTTTATCGAATGGATGAGGAGCAGGACAATACCCGCAAAGAGCGGCACAGCCTTCTTCCTGTTGGGCGACAAGGAGTCACGGTCTAAAGTAAAAGCCTTTGACAGTGTAGGCGTAAATACGCAGGAAATCATAACGCTGCTTAGAGCGAATGGTATCCATACCGAATTCGAGAGCGTACCCGGCGACCACTACGCCGACTCCATCCCCCGCCTCGACAGCGCCTTCACAAGCCTGTATGGCTGCAAGTAAGCAGAGAGAGACATAATAATATTAAAGGAGGATATAACAATATGCTATTGCAAAGATTCTGGAGATTCTACCTGGCAAAATTCTTTCATCAAAAATTTGGTGGAATGAAGAAAAAAGAGTATCTTTACGTTAATTATTAAAACGCACTAATTAAAGTATTATTTATGACTCGAACCATAACCATTAAAAACCCATCTCAACGGATGATTCAAGTCTTTGATTCCTTGAGAGAAAAGAAATGTCAGCAGGTTGAGAAGTTGACAAAAAAGGCCGAGTGTGTGTTTACAATAAAAGTATAACATGGATATTTCTTTTGATATACATAATGATAAGGGCGATCAGATAAGGGTCGCCCTTTCATATTTGTTTTCACGCATGTTTGACATGTATGTAAAAGCCAATAAAATGGAGGGTATAATTAATTATGGTCTAAAAATAGAGGATGGAAAGTATTCACGTTTCGTACATTTTATAACCCCTGAAAAATACCTGCCGGCTGTAAGGTTATTAGGAAACATTATAATGGAAAAGTAACTGTTCATCAACTCTACATGCTATTGCTTATTTTGGGAAGAAAAAGCGATGGCAGAAATTATTGTAACGTCTTTATTCGGAGATAATAAGGGGGGATGTTGTTATGAGATAATGCATGACGTGGGGAGAGGATGGCAGCTTTCGGGGTGTGATTGGGAGTTTTCAGGATGGGATGATAGCGAGGCCGGAGTGGAGTCTACAGGCGGATCAAAGAACATGAGTCTATTTGACTTCATGGAAAAGATTATTGCCCGTCTTCGGCAGAATGGTAAGATTCGGACATCGGAAACGTATTTGGCGTCGCTGAATAGTTTCAGAAAATACCGTAAAGGGGAGGATATACAGCTTCGAGACATCAATGCCGAAGTGATGGAGGGATATGCATCGTGGCTTGAAAGGCGCGGCGTCGTGGCAAATACGATCTCCTTCTACGCGCGCATTCTCCGTGCAGTCTATAATCGTGCCGTAGAGGAAGGGATAACTGAAAACCGCCTTCCGTTCCGTCACGTATATACCGGTTTAGACAAGACCGTCAAACGGGCACTGCCTATTGAGATGATACGGAAGATACGGGCGTTGGATTTGAAGGACACGCCGGCCTTGAATTTTGCGAGGGACATGTTCATGATGAGCTTTATGCTTCGAGGCATGAGCTTTATAGATATGGCGTATCTTAAGAAAATAGACCTCAGAAACGGTTATGTCACTTATCGCCGAAGGAAAACCGGCCAGCAACTCACAATAGCGTGGACAAAGGAAATGCAGATGCTTCTTGACAAATACCCGGAAAATGACTCTATCTACCTGCTACCCATCATCCGTCACGCTGGCGGGAATGACCGGACCACATACCGAAATGTCGGCTATAACATCAACCACAATCTCAAAACGATAGGTAAGAAAGCAGGAATTACAATACCTCTTACCCTATACGTAGCCCGCCACAGCTGGGCGTCAGCAGCGAAAGCCAAAGGGATACCCCTGAGCGTAATCAGCGAAGGGATGGGCCACGAAAGCGAGTCAACCACGCAGATATACCTCGCCAGCCTCGACAGCTCCATAGTAGATAGCGCGAATGCGCTGATACTTAAATCGCTGTAGCGACAACAGACATAAAAACACGAGAGTATGGGTCTATGCCAGAGTTGGATAGAGGGAAAAACATTACATCCCCTGCTCATCCATATCTCTTGATAAGAGATACCTAACTATACGCAAAGGTAAATAAAATAATCTAGATTTTCACCCTTGAGAAATAAAAATAATCGTGAGGCTGCTTTGAATATAGGATATTTTAATGAATTCTCATTTACCTTTTCTGCGAAAGTAATATTATACGATAGTAAATCATCCTTATCTCTTATCAAGAGATAGTGATTACAGAGTTGGAACATTGCAACCTTATATAACGAAATCATGAGCCAAATTTCTGAAACATTTTAGAATCAAGATTGACTCTATAAATCGTGAGTAATTTTGCAATACGATAAACAAATAATCAAATATCTAATTTCATTATGGCAATAAATCTTCAAAAAGGACAACGCATTGAAATCGGCTTAAAGAAAGTCGGCGTTGGATTGGGCTGGGATCCCAACGAAAGCACAGGTTATGACTTCGACTTGGATGCCTCAGCATTCATGCTCGGAGAAAACAAGAAGCTGCCTGCCGATGAGTTCTTCGTCTTTTACAATAATCAGAAATCCCCCGATGGTGCTGTAGAGTCTTCAGGTGATGATCTGACAGGGGGTAATAGCGATGGTGGCGATGATGAAACTTTGACTATTGACCTCGCCAAGGTTGATCCCCGTATTCAGGAGATCATTTTCACGGTTACAATTCACGAAGCTGAACAACGCCGTCAGAACTTCGGACAGGTTCACAACTCCTATATCCGCATCTACAATGCCCTCACCAACGAGGAAATCGCCAAGTATGACCTCGATGAGGACTTCTCGGTTGAGACAGCAGTAGAGTTCGGTCGTCTGTATCGTCGTGGCTCTGAGTGGAAATTCGAGGCCATGGGAACAGGCTACAAGGGTGGTCTTCAGTTCTTCGTTGACAAATACGTAGGTTGAAATGGCTATAAACCTTGTCAAAGGACAGCGGGTTGAGATAGGTCTATCCAAACTCATTGTGGAAATGGGATGGAAGGTTAATCCTTCCGCCAAACCTTCCTATGATTTGGATGCCTCAACCTTCCTGCTGCGTTCAAATGGAGAGATTGGAGTTGAAGAAGACTTCGTTTTCTACGGTTCTTGCAAGACCATTGACACACCCGCCGGCAAACGTCCTATTTCAAATGACGGAAGCGTACTCGGTTCTGTTGATGACCTTGGAGATGATGACGATGACACAGGCGAGGGTAACGAAGAAATTGAAGTTGACCTATCAAAGACAAGTCTGTTAATCGACCAAATCATATTCACGGCAAGCATTTACTGGGAGAAAGGCTCGCCAAGCGAGAAGTACAATTTCGGACAGGTTCGCAATGCCTATATTCTGATAAAGAATGCCATTTCCGGGGAGGAAATATGCAGATATGACCTTAATGAAGACTTCTCAACTGAGAAGGGAGTCGAATTTGGTAGATTATACCGCAGAAACGGAGCATGGAAGTTTGAGGCAGTAGGCACACCCTATGCCGATGGTCTTGAACCCATCTGTAGAAAATACGCATCTAAATTTATGTAACCTTAACATCGAGATAACATGGCTATCGAATTAAGAAAAACCGGTGACAAGCACCGTATCAATCTTGAAAAGACAAAAGCCTTTCCCGGTGAGATAAAAATCAATCTCGACTGGAGTAAAGGTGGATTTATGAAGAAACTCTTCGGAGGTGCCATAGACCTTGACCTCGGCTGCTTCTATGAACTTAAAGACGGCACAAAGACACTTATCGATGGTCTTCAATTCTCTCATGGACGTGGTGGCCGCAAAGACCAAGTTACCCGTCAGGGTTGCTATACCCAAAAGCCTTTTATCTGGCACATGGGTGATGACCGCGGTGGAGGTTCAGAATCCGGAGAGACAATTCTTGTCAATCCTGCCGGAGCTTCACAGATTAAACGCATCATTGTCTATACCTTCATTTATGAGGGTGTTGCTCAGTGGGCACAGACAAATGCAGTAGTGAAAGTTTCCGTCCCTGGCAACGAGGATATTATCGTTAAGATGGGCGAACAGAACAGCAACAAGAAATTCTGCGCAATTGCTTCCATAGAGATTGGCGATGACAACTCTCTTGAAGTTCAAAAGCTCGTCACATTCCATGACGGACATCGCGATTGCGACCAGCGCTATGGCTGGGGCTTCAACTATGCTCCCGGCTCGAAGGATTAATACTGCAATCTTGCAATTAAAAGACGTCTATTTCGATTTATATCACTGAAACGTTATAGAGATTCAGTAGATTAGATGTATAACGCCTAATTTTGCAACATTGAAACAATAACACAAAGCAATATGATAAACTTAGAAAAAGGACAACGTGTGGCGGTAGAACTGCCACGGTTCACCATCGGTCTCGGCTGGGACACCAATCAGTCAAACACAGGCGTGGATTTTGACTTGGATGCCTCCGCTTTCATCCTCGGAGAAAATGGCAAGATTCTGGCTGATGAGTTCTTCGTGTTCTACAACAATCTCAAATCCCCCGATGATGCAGTTGAGCATACCGGCGATAACCTTACCGGAGAGGGCGAAGGAGATGACGAGAGCATCAAGATAGACCTTTCCAAAATTGATCCTCGTGCTACTGAGATTACGTTTGTAGTTACAATCCACAAGGCTGACGAGCGCAAGCAAAACTTCGGCCAAGTTCGCAACGCATTCATTCGCATCTACAATGCTGCTAATGGTGAAGAAATTCTCCGTTACGACCTTGACGAAGACTTCTCGGTTGAGACAGCAGTAGAGTTCGGACGCCTGTATAAACGCAACGGCCAGTGGAAATTTGAAGCCATTGGCACCGGCCAGAAAGCCGGACTCGGAGAATATCTAAACAAGTATAACTAAAAAAATCCTTCATCATGGCAATACGTCTTGAAAAAGGTCAGCGCATCAACCTTGAAAAGAGCAATGGCTCCAAACTTACCAACTTCTGTGTTGATTGCAACTGGGGTGCTATTGTAACGGGTGGATTCCTCGGCCTTGGAAAATCAGTTCAGGATGTCGATCTTGACCTAAGCTGTGTAATGTTCGACTCCAACGGTCAACTTGTTGACCACATTTATTCACCCCTCTACAAGCGTGAGTTCCTCGCCCGTTATGGAATGCCTCTTGGCAAGGTTGACTCCAACGACCGCGCCCTTCATCACAGTGGCGACGACCTCAAGGGTGATCAGGACGGTGACGACGGTCTTGACAACGAGATTATCACCGTTGACCTTTCCCGCGTAAGCCCTAACGTTGACCAGATTTTCTTCTTCCTCAACAATTGTGGCCGCGAAGATTTCTCCCAAATCCCTTATGCTTCAATCCGTATGTACGAAGGTACTCCGGAAAGAGTTAAGGAAGTGTTCGCATCCTACGACGTAGCAGCTGAGTCACAGTACAAGGGCATGACTGCTCTTATCATGGGCAAGCTCTATCGTCGTAATGGAGAATGGAAATTCTCGGCAATCGGTGATGCTTATCCCGATGCAAATCTCTGTGAGACAATCAAACGAATAGCAACCAATTACGCAAAATAACAATGAGAAGACTACCCGTATATCTTCTTCTTGACTGCTCTGGTTCAATGTACGGTGAACCCATCGAGGCAGTGAAGAACGGTGTTCAGGTTCTTGTTTCAACCCTCCGTCAGGATCCGTACGCTCTTGAAACAGCCTACCTCAGCATCATCACGTTCGGCAGCAGTGCCCAGCAGGTATCTCCGCTGACTGAACTTGCCGCTTTCCAGCAACCCAACATTCAAGCCAGTGGCTGCACAGCTTTGGGCGAAGCTCTTGCTCTCCTTTCACAAAAGGCAGATCAGGAAGTAACCAAAACAACCGCCGAACAGAAAGGCGACTGGAAGCCTCTCGTTTTCATCATGACTGATGGTGAACCGACCGATGACCTCAACAAGGGTCTTGCCGAGTTCAAAAAGCGCAAATGGGGTATGGTCGTGGCCTGTGCCGCCGGTTCAGGTGCCAATACCAACACTCTAAAGAAAATCACTGAATGTGTCGTGTCTCTTGACACAGCTGACAGTGCTACAATCAAGGCATTCTTCAAATGGGTATCAGCTTCTGTAAGCTCTGGTAGCATGAAAGTAGAGGAGACAGGTGCTGAAGCCACAACACTCAGCGAGCTTCCACCGCCACCGCCCGAAGTAAACATCGTAGTATAATCATAAAACATCCTTTACAATGGCAACACTTGACGAACTAAAGAAAGACCTTCTCGCTGACGGCGTTATCGACGCAGCTGAGGTGGGAAAGCTCAAAGAAGTGCTTTATGCTGATGGCGTAATCGACAAAGAAGAGGCCGACTTCCTCTTCGAGCTTAACGACGCGGTCAGTGGCAAGGACAATGCTCCTGAATGGAGCGAGTTCTTCACTCAGGCAATCTGTGACTTCCTTCTGAAAGACGAGGTTTCACCGGGTGAAATCGATGCTGACGAAGAGGCGTGGCTCATCGCAAAAGTCAACAACGACGGACAGGTTGACGAGGCAGAGAAGGCTCTGCTCAAGGCTATCAAGGCTCAGGCAAAATCTTTTCCTGTAGGTCTCGAAGCGCTTTTCTAATCAAACCACATTCTGTGTGTCTACCTTATCCAAGGGGACACACAGAATTAAACTCCAATCATTATGCGCAGATTGCCGGTATATATAGTCATAGACATATCGTCCTCCATGAGAGGCGAACCGATTACTGCTGTCAACAATGGTATTGATTCATTGGTGCAGGCTCTTTGCTGCGACCCTTATGCTTTGGAAACAACCTGTATAAGCATCATTACATACGGAACAGAGGCAAAACAGATTGTACCGTTGACGGAAGTTTATAAATTTCAAAAACCGGAAATTATTGCCAAAGGACAATCAGCTTTCGGCGCAGCATTGAATCTTCTTTGTGAGTGTATTGAGAAGGAGGTTCACAAAAACACTGAAGAAAGGAAGGGAGATTGGCGACCTTTGGTGTTCTTCCTTTCTGACGGTGGGCACACAGGCCCAATCGCCAAGCCAATCGCAGAGTTCAAAAAAATAAATTGCGGTACTGTGGTTGCCTGTGCAACCGGGATGCAGTCGCATTTTGATTTATTAAGGAAACTTACTGAAAATGTAATCGTCATATCTTCGGCCAATGCCGTGGACATCAAATCATTCTTCAAATGGGTGTCAAGTTCGGTCAGCACGTCGAGTATGATGGTCAACGAGAGAAATCAAGAAGGTGAAGGGCTGGAATCTCTGCCGCCTCTTCCCGACAACATACAAATATTTCACCCAGCAAATAACATCGAAAAATGAGACGTCTTCCCGTTTACCTTCTCATTGATACTTCCGGCTCAATGCGTGGAGAACCCATCGAGTCCGTCAAAGTTGGACTTGAAGCTATGGTTTCAAGTCTCCGTCAGGATCCGTTTGCTCTCGAATCCGTAAACATCAGCATCATCACATACGACCGTGAAGTAAAGCAGATTCTGCCTCTAACACCTTTGGATGAGTTGCAACTCCCGGAGATAACTACTCCCGAGAGTGGACCCACACATACCGGTCAGGCTTTAAAACTTCTTTGCGAGAAAATCGACCAAGAGGTACGCCTCAGCACACCTGAGCAAAAAGGGGACTGGATGCCCCTTCTGTTCCTTATGACAGATGGTAAGCCCTCCGATATTCAGCTTTATAACGAGATGATACCCGAAGTCAAAAAGCGTCATTTCGCAAGCATCATTGCCTGTGCTGCTGGTATGAGCGCAAAGACGGAACCCTTAAAGGCTCTCACTAACGAAGTTTACTCCCTTGACACTGTTGATAGCACTGCATTCAAGAAATTCTTCAAATGGGTGTCTGATTCAATCGGAGTGGGCAACCGCAGCATAGGTGCGACTGAAGACCTCGTTCTTCCTCCGCCACCGGAAGAAGTAAATGTAATTATCTAAATAGATAGAATATGAACTGTAAGCTCGTAGGTCAATTTGTGCAGCATCTGGAGATAACACTGTCTCCGGGAGAAAATTTCTTTGCTGAAAAAGGGTCTGTAATCTATCTCGAAGCTGGGATAGAGAAGGAGCTTAGTTTCAACGGCTCCGGACTTGGAAGAATATTGGGAGCGAAACTCTCAGGAGAATCCTTATTTATTCTCCGACTTTACAATGTGACAAATATGCCTCGCAAGGTAGTGATTGGAAGTCATTTCGGTTTACTCCCCGTAAAGTTGAATGGCGAGACTATGATTTGTCATCGCGGAGTGTATGTCGGGTCCAACAATAAAGTCAATGTGACCACCAAGCTATCAATCGCAGGTTTAACTGGCGGAATGGGATTGCTTCTCCAAAAGATTCAAGGAAACTCCACTGTATTCCTTGACACAAAAGGTCAACCCATTACCATCAACCTGCAATATGGAGAAACCATTGAAGTTGATGAAGACCATATAATCGCTTTGCTGAATATATCTGAAAACCAGATGCAATCCAATTGGTCGCTTGGCAACCTATTGGGAGGCGAAGGCCTGAGCATGATGCGTGTCACTGGCCCCGGCACAGTATATCTTTCACCGAGCAAGTTTTATACGCCAGCCCAATAGTTTATGCCATGGGATTCTTAGATAGCATATTCGGTCGCAAGAAAAAGGTGTCTGCATCTGAGATGCCAAAGCCGCAGGTTAAGCAGGAGTCGGTAATAGCTGACCCATCAAAACCTATGACAGCACCTGTCACGTCTACTCAACAAAACGGAAAAGATAAGAATGGGAAACCCTCGTTTGACATGAAGGATTACGTTTCCCCTCTTTCTTCGACTCAAGCAGAGGTGCTTGACTATCTAAAACCATGTCCTAAAGGCATTACTTTTGTCCACGGTAAAGCAGGTTGTGGCAAAACATATCTTATACGTCAGATAGAATCTTCCTTACATGGATGTCAAGTTTTGACTCCTACAAATCTTGCCGCGTCTCTTTATAATGAAGCGCGGACACTACATTCATTCTTTTGGGGGGCTTTTGATAATTTGGATGAGGGATTTCAAAATCCCGATAACATCACTCCTCTGAAGACTCAACAATTTACGTCCAAATTGGCTGGGATTAGAATGTTGATATTTGATGAAATATCAATGGTGCGTTCTGATACCTTTGAGATGATGAACCAGATTTGTCAAAAAGCCAAAGGTAATAACCAACCATTTGGTGGTATTTCCATTGTTGTCGTTGGAGATTTGTTTCAACTGCCTCCGGTGGTTAGTGATAATGCTGTGTATGAGTATCTTCTGCAAGAATATGATGGTATCTATTTTTACGATAGTCATGTTATCAAAAACAACATCAACAAGATAAAATTGTTTGAACTGTCAAAATCATATCGCCAAAAAAATGACGCAAGGTTCGTTGAACTCCTTGACTCATTCCGCGAACCAATGACAGACAGAAGAAAAGTGGAGGTTCTAAAAGAACTTAATTCACGTGTGACCGATTCTTTGCCCTCTGATGCGATATACATTGCATCATCAAATGAAGAGGTAAACAAGGTAAACACCAATAAATTGGATGAACTCCCCGGTCAAATATTGACAAGTGAGGCACAATATAAAATAAAACTTAGGGGAAGCACGTCACATATAGACCTCTTACACTCCCAGTTGCCATGTGACAAAGATATTGAGCCAGTTATTTTACCTTCTCAATATGATGGAGTACTGCGCTTTAAGATTGGCGCACGTGTAATGTTGACCAAAAGCAGCAAGAAATTCGGATACAATAACGGAGATTTCGGTGAAGTTGTAAACTTTAACGGCGACTTTTTCACAATAAAACTTGAATCAGGAAATATGATAGGCTGTCCTCATCCGCAGGATAGATACAAATCAAGCCAAGTAACGGAATATCGGTATGAAATGGAGTATGACGCACATAAACACAAGCTTGTACGTAAAACTCCGTTCATTCAGAAGACAATACAATTCCCGGTAAAACTTGCCTATGCGTTTACTATACATAAATCGCAAGGACAGACTTATGACAAAATCATACTTGATCTTGACAGTCATATTTTTGCACCGGGACAACTATATGTGGCATTGAGTAGAGTAAAGTCACTCGACGGATTGTTCTTGACAAAGAAAATTACATATAGCGACATCATTTCCGATGACTCTATTTTCTTTTTCTTGAATAAGTTAAGGTTGGCAAACGGTGCAAAGCCGGCCAACCAACAGAATTCATCAACGCAAGCATCTTCTTCACCAAGTGCCACCCCAGTTCAGACAATAGACAATCCAAGATGTGATGACTTCATAAGCTTTGTCAAGATGAATGAGCAGAATGACTCGATAAAAGATTTCCTTTGCCATACTCTTGAAAGTTATAAGGCAGTATTTGCATTAAACAGCATTGATATGGCCTTTGAGGAACTTATAAAAGTCATTGATCTGATAAATGGTATATATATAACTGACCGATACGACGGCATGATTCAGTCAATGTATGGCAAACAACACTCCAAGGATGACTGTAGCTACAACCTGAATGCAATTTTTGAAATCTATACTGACGTGATTAAATCGCCTCGTCAACAAATGTCATCCGATAACAAATATTTACCAAAAAACTAAACAACATCTAAATATGCGCAGACTACCAATTTACTTCCTCGTAGATGTATCTGAGTCAATGGTTGGAACACCCATTGAACAGGTGCAGGAGGGTATGCGAACGATTATTCAGAATCTTCGCGTTGACCCCTACGCTCTCGAAACGGTTTTCGTCTCCATCATCGCTTTCGCAGGAAAAGCGAAGGTGCTTTCTCCCCTTACGGAACTTTACAAGTTCTATCCTCCGACATTTCCTATCGGAGGTGGCACATCTCTCGGTGCAGGTCTTGAAGCCCTGATGAATGACCTTGACACTTCGATTCAGAAAACCACAATGGAGCAGAAGGGAGATTGGAAGCCCATTATCTTCTTGTTTACCGATGGCAATCCGACAGACAATTATCAGGCCGCCTTCCGTCGTTGGAATGAGAAGTATCGCAAACATTGCAGTCTCATTGCGGTATCACTCGGCGATAACGTCAATGTTCTGACTCTTGCGCAGATTACAAACGACATTCTTCTCTTGAAGGAAACTGATGCTGAGTCTTTCAGCAAATTCTTCAAATGGGTAACAGCCTCAATCAAGACTACCAGCATGTCGGTGAGCGAACAGAACACCGATGAGGTTAAGCTCGCTCCTACAACCGGCATTAACCTTGAAAAGGTGAATCCAAATGAATATAAAGGTACTGTTGATGAAAACTTCGTTGTTCTTCATGGCCGTTGCCAGACAACAAAGAATGACTACCTTGTGAAATATGCCAAACGAACAGAGCACCTTCCCGGTCTTGAGATGTTCAACGCTATGGATTTCAAATTGGTCGGGGCTTATCCGATTGACAAGGAGTCGTATGCCGCTTTGTCAGCTGGAACCAGAACAAAAATCAACACAATGGAACTGGTCGGCGTTCCTACTTGCCCTTGCTGTGGCAATCAACATGGCGTAGTGGTTTGTGAATGCGGAGGCATCTTCTGCGTTGGCGAACAGAGCCATAATGAATGCCCATGGTGTGGCATGAAGGGTGAGTTAGGCAGCGGTGGCCCGGAGGGTATGGACATCACACGTGGCTTAGGTTAAAACATACAATAATAACATGAACAGAAAACAGCGTATCGCCAGTAGGAATAATCAGACGGTAGCACGCCTTAACGAAACTGCACGTGCGGTTGACAAGGCTATGGTGAAAGCTGGCATTCCTCAATCCGACAAAGAAAAGTTCCTTAACTGGACCATTTCCCAGTTGTGGAATACATTCAAAGAAGAACGTATGAATCAAAGATTGATAATAGAAAACGAAATAAAGGGCCTCGGTCTTCGATTCCCGAACGGGACTGTGAAGAAAGAATACTCCACGTGCTTTGAACTCCCTATGGATAAAATTTCCAATGTGGAGTTAGAAGGAGCAGAGGAACTGGGTCTTATGCTTGTCACTGGAGAAGATCGTAAATTTGCGATCTGTGGCAAACCCAAAAATGCAGGAGATTTTACCCTGACACTCAAATACAATACCGTGGAAGGCGAAGAGCCTTCGGAGTTAAAAATCCCGATTGCTTTCAATCCCAATCCTCGTGATTTGTGGAAAAATATTGCCACAGACGAAAACATTCCTTATTACAAGAAGGATAGTGACAAGGCTTATATCAAGGTTGAAGCTGGAGAAGATGGGGCACCGAAGAAAGACATTGTTGCCGCAAGCCAACGCGGGCGTAGCCATGCTCAGGAAGGCAAGGCTCGCGATGACCATTTCACTCTTTTCCACTGTGATGACTCCGATTGGTATGTCATAGCTGTTGCCGATGGTGCCGGGTCTGCTAAATATTCACGTAAGGGTTCAGAGATCGCTTGCAACACTGTTGTCAACCATTGCAAGAATCTTCTTGCAGACAATCCTGCTTTTGAATCTGCGATTCGCGACTATGAAGCAGACCGTGAAGATGCAACGAAAAGAACAGCCCTGACCAAGCATGTAATCGATATTATCTACAATGGCGCATTGAAGGCTCATGAAGCCATCAAGAAAGTTGCGGAGGCCAATGAAGAAGCCAAACTGAAAGACTTTGCTACTACACTGATGTTCGCTGTTTGTAAGAAATATGACTTCGGCTGGTTCATTGCATCCTTCTGGGTTGGTGATGGTGCCATGTGTCTCTTTGATGAAAATGCTAAGACCGCAAAACTCCTTGGCACTCCCGATGAGGGAGAGTTCTCCGGCCAGACTCGCTTCCTGACAATGCCTGAAATTTTCCGGGACAAGGATGTCGTTACTAAACGTCTCCGCATGGCTATCGTCCCTGATTTCACAGCTTTATTCCTAATGAGTGATGGCGTTTCTGACCCAATGTTTGAGACCGATAAGAATCTCAACGATTATGCCAAATGGGAAGAATTCTGGAACAATCTGAAGAAAGGCTTCCCCGATGATGAAATCGGAGGCGTTGAACTCACGGATGACAATGAAGCGGCGCAAGACCAACTTTTTGGTTGGCTTGACTTCTGGAGTCCCGGAAATCACGATGACCGCACAATAGCTATCCTCTACTAATCTCCATTGCCTAAAAAATAATTGACTCGATGGCAAATACCATTAAATTAACAGCTACCGATGGCACTCCTGTCGAATTTGTCGACGAGGTCATCGGCAGCGGTGCAATGAAGGACGTGTATTTCAGTCCCGATAAAAGTTATGTCATTGGTTTCTTCCGTCAGCCGCAGGATGCCAATGCAAAGGACCGTCTGCAAAACATTGTAGGCAAGTATCGCGATAAGATACTCGGTCAGATTGGTGGAGACTATTGGGAGAATCTATTCTGCTGGCCTACCAAACTGGTTGAATGGAATGGCAAGCTCGGAATCGTGTGTCCTGCTTACCAGAAACATTTCTTCTTCAAGGATGGAATGTTCAAGGGTAAGGAGAAGGAAGGTAAGTGGTTTGCTTCTGCCAAACTGCGCAACAAGTTCTTGTCTCCTGCTCAGAAAGGCACATGGCTTACACACTATCATATGTGTCTTCAGATAGCACGTGCCGTACGACGTTTACACGCCGCCGGTCTTGCTCATTCTGACCTGTCATATAAGAATGTTCTTGTTGACCCGGAAAGCGGCAAAGCCGCAGTCATTGACTGTGATGGTCTTGTAGTCCCCGGCAAATATCCACCGGATGTTGTCGGTACACCTGACTTTATTGCTCCCGAGGTGCTCCAGACCCGTGCTTTGAAAGTTGGAGACCCTAACAAAAAACTGCCGAGTATTCAGACAGACCGTCATGCCTTGGCTGTCTTGATATACATGTATCTTCTCAACCGCCATCCCCTCAGAGGCGGCAAGGTCAATGATCTTGACGCTGCTAAGGACGAGGAACTCTCAATGGGAGAAAAGGCTCTGTTTGTGGAGCATCCTACCGACAAGAGCAACCGCCCCAAAGTTCAGAATATGGCTCCCTCGGAACTTCCGCAGGGTGATGTGACCAAGCGTCCTTATACAATCTGCGGCCCGTATCTGACAGAGTTGTTCAATCGTGCATTTATTGATGGACTTCATGACCCGTCAAAACGACCAACCGCCGATGAATGGGAAAACGCGCTTGTAAAGACAACAGACCTTATCCAGCCCTGTCAGAACCCCAACTGTGAGGCACATTGGTTTGTCTTTGATAACTCAACCAAACCAAAATGTTCTTTCTGTGGCACTGAATATCATGGCCAGTTGCCGGTTCTCAACCTTTACTATTCCCCGTCTCATGGAAAGTTCTTGCCGGAGAATTATCGTCTGATGATTTACGACAAGCAGTCGCTCTATATGTGGCACGTCAACCGTTTCATTACTCCCAACGAACGTACCAAACCTGAGGATAAGAAACCTGTCGGAGATTTCCATTTCCGTAACGGTAAGTGGATTCTCATCAACCGCAAGTTGCCTGATATGTGGGATGTCACTCAGCAGCCCAAGCGTCAGATAAAGGTTGGCGAATTTGTAGAATTGACCGACGGTAAAAAAATCCTATTGTCCGGAGAGGATGGCGGTCGTCTGATCGTAGTCCAACTTGTTTCCAACTGATAGGTAACGGATATGGGTAAGTGTAAATATTGTGGGCAGGATGCCGGATTTTTCCACAGCAAACATGCCGAATGCGAGCAACGCCATTTAAGTGGAGTTGCCCGCATTAAGAGCATATTGGCAGGTTGCTTCCAGCACAAAGAGGATTTTTATCTTCATCAAGGTGAAATTCAGAAACTGTGTCAGGAGGCCCATATATCCGATGATGATGCACGCTCCATATATTGTGAATCATTTGATGCTGCGATAGAACAGTATCTCGACGATGGAATTATTGACCAGAATGAGGAGCGTTCCGTTGCACGTTTCATGCAATTTACCGGTCTTCCTCAGCAAGTGTTGAATGTCAACAAGTCTCTGGAAAAAGTCGTGCAGTCAAAGTGCTTCAGGAACTTTTGAATGGTCAAGTGCCATCTCCGAGAATCACAATCTCGGGAAGTTTTCCATTCATGCTGAACAAGAATGAGCATATGTTGTGGTTGTTCCGCGACGTGACGCTCATGATGCAGAAGGTTCGGAGGGAGACTGTCGGGAGAACCCGAGGAGTAAGTGTGAGAATTTGTAAAGGTGTTTATTACCGTACCGGCGGTTTCAAGGGTACGCCTGTTGAGACAACCTATATGCAGCGTATCGGAACCGGAAGTGTGTGTCTGACGGATAAGAATCTTTATTTTCATTGCCCCGAAAAGACATTGAAGATACCTTTCCCAAAGATTCTCTCATTGGATCCTTATTCCAATGGTTTGGGCGTGCAGAAAGACGGAACCAACGACAAACCGATGTTCTTTGAGAATCTGAACAGTTGGTTCTGCTACAACGCAATATCCAATCTTAAATAATACAACAAATTATGCTAAGAGGCCATAAAATAGCAATCGCCCGTATTTTTGCCGACCTTATCAAGGCAGACCGTATTATCGACACCGGTGAGATGGAATGTTGGGAAAGGGTTTGCGCCAAGTATGCGATTGACGAAGAGGTTGAAACGGAGGCTCAGTATGTATCCTTCTCCGATGCACTGGAATCAATATGCAACTCCGGAGTGCAGGGTCTGAAAGAGGACCTTTTGGGCGATTGCCGTTCTATGACCATAAGTGACGGTTTCTGTGCCCATTCGGAGGCATTGATTATGATTGCACTTATATTGATGCTTGATTCAGAACAACCTTTCCGGGTCGAGACCTTCTCCATACCTAAGGCAAGTTTCAATATCGATATTGCAACGTCTCTTTATATTGAGAGTGACTACGACACAGCTACTAATGAGGCGATAAGGGAAAGTTACCGCTCATTGTTCAAAGAGTTTCAACTCGCCGGGTTCCACTTTGTATATCCTCCCAAGATTATTGAGCATTATCAAGAAACAGACCCCAAGCTCTTTCATAAGATATTGTCGTTTCTTGCTCCGTCTATGAGCGAAGCAGGTATTGAGAATGCCTATAAGTCTCTGATGCAGATGACCACAGGAGTATTCTGTAAAGATTTGCTCTGCAACAAGTGCGGAATTACAGATCTGCGCAACACATATCCATCATTGCTAATCAAGATTGGCAACAGCTTTGTAGGCGAGGATGCCTACGCCAATTATTTGAAGATAGAGGTTGACGAGGATATACTTTCAACAGTGCAGTCGTTCATAGACCGATTCTGCGAAATGTTGAGCAGCGATGTATATGTGGTCAATACATCCGAAGAAAGAGACAGTCAGTTTCACTTCCATGGATTCTACAAGCAGTTACTTGATATATTCTTAATACGCAAGAATATAAGGAGTCACATAGTTATTGATCCCTACAAAGAAGAGATTTTCTTCCCGGATATTGATGCGAAGGCGACCGGACTTCACAGAAGGGAGCGTGCCTTGTATGCGTTGTTGTTGTGCTGTGGCGTTGAGGGGCTGAACTTCAATCTACCAAAATCAAATGATGCACTTGTAAGATATAACAAGCGGATAGCGAAGATACAGGACAGATACCGGGCTATCTATTCAATGTTCGGTGGAGAAGGAGTGACTGCACCCGACTTGGGCGAGCCTACTATTCGGCGACCAATCTTCGCCTGTCTGAAACGCTCCCTGAAGAATTTGCCGTCCCTTTACAATCCCGAAGATTACAACGTAACCAAGAATCGCGACGGAGTTTTCTCGGTTAATGTCGATTCCAATCTAATATTTGTCAGAGAGTTGGATTCAGATGAGCCGGTTCCGTTAAAGGACTCCAAGATGTACCAAAGATGGAAGGAGGCATAGGTTGCAACATTGCAGGCCATGGAGATGAATTATGCGATTGAGATTTTGAAACATTATGGAAATTAAACATCCCGAAAATGAGTTAGTAACTTTGCAACATCAAAAACATATAAAACCACTTAAACATAACAAAAGATGAAAAAGTTACTCACCCTCGTAGCTGCATTCGCAGCAACAATCCTCTCCGCCAACGCTCAGTACAACTATGGCAGCTCGTATGGAACATCAACCTACGGCACAAACCCCAACTCAACTTACGTCAGCGGCTATACAAAATCTAACGGTACATACGTTCAGGGCCACTATCGCAGCACTCGCAATTCAACAAACCACGACAACTGGTCAACCACCGGTAACACCAATATCTATCCCGGCACAAGCGGTAGCCGTCAAAAGACTCCTCAACCGGAGCTTACAACTATGGTAGTGGACACACTATCCATACCGGCTCACGCGGCGGACAATACTACATCAACAGTAACGGCAACAAGACATACGTCCCCAAACGTCGATAACCATTAAATTTCGCCACTATGATACTTTGTAGACCAGGAAGAGGAATAGCTGAGATTATACGACATCTGCTGAATCTTGATACCACAGGTTGGTGTGTGTTGGGTACAATAGTGCTTGTATCTCTAATTCTCACATTCTTCTCCAGAAGTATCATAGGGCGGATAATGGTTGCGAAAGGTCGAATTCAGTTCCCGGAATTTGAATGGATTGCAATGCCTAAAGTAGGTGGTAAAATATGCGTAGTCTTGTTTTGTCTTCTATTTTCTTTCCTCGGTTATTTTAGTTCAATTTCGGAAGATATTTACTTTTTTAGGTTCATGGGGCTTTTTGGGGCTGCACTATACGGTCTAATGTTTTTCTTGCCAATTAATCAGAGTTGCGCAATCATGCGAAACAAAGGTGAAATATATTTAGCACGATATTCAGGACTGGGGAAATTCATTCCAATGAAACATCTTCAAGATTGTATCTTTATAGAGAAAGCTCGTGAAAATGAAATCGTATATAAGATTCAATATGGAGATAAAAAAAGGAAAACCTTTGGATATATAATTCCATCTTCATACACTCAGAATGGGATGCTTAAAGTTGAAGAGCTTAAACAGTCCAATTTAATTACAATCAACTCATAACAACCGAATTATGTATAACAACAATAACATCAACATTACCCCGAAGCTCATAAAGGGCGCAATATGGGGAGTAGCAGGAATAGTTCTCCTGATTGTGGCCATGGCGTTTATTCGCCCTTGGTACAATGTGTGGTCGCAGGAAATGGAAGGTAAAGCTGAGTTTGCCAAGGCTGAACAGAACCGTAAAATCAAGATTGAGGAAGCCAAAGCCAACCTCGAAGCTGAGAAACTCAATGCTCAGGCCGAGATTGAGCGAGCCAAAGGAGCTGCCGAAGCCATCCGCATTGAGAATGGCTCAATCACTCCCACCTACATCCAATATCTATGGGTTCGTCAGCAAGGTGACCTAAATAACAAGACTGTTATCTACGTTCCAACAGAAACTAATCTTCCTATCCTTGAATCCACAAGAGGATTGCAAATACCGCAAGGACAACAATAATTTATCAACATCATATGTCACAAAAAAATCACTACACAGGCTTGAGCGACGCTGAAGTGTTGGAGAGCCGCAAAAAGAATGGTGTCAACATTCTGACACCGCCGGAAAAAGATCCGCTGTGGAAACGCTTTCTTGAAAAGTTCGGAGACCCACTGATTATCATTCTTATGATAGCGGGTGCATTGTCAATCGGTATCTCATGCTATGAGTATTGGGGTCTCGGACAAGGTGCGGGAGTATTCTTCGAGCCAATCGGTATCTTCATTGCAATTCTCCTTGCTACCGGTCTGGCATTCATCTTCGAGCTGAAAGCTGACAAGGAGTTTGCACTGCTCAATCAGGTCAATGATGATGAGCCGGTTCAGGTTATCCGCAACGGTAACGCCATGCAGATTGCCAAGAAAGATGTTGTGGTCGGTGATATTGTCATTCTCAACACCGGAGAGGAAGTTCCTGCCGATGGAGAGTTACTTGAAGCCGTGATGCTCAATATCGACGAGTCAACTCTGACCGGAGAACCTATATGCCATAAAACCATCATCGAGGCAGAATTTGACCCTGACGCGACATTCCCCAGCAATCATGCTATGCGCGGCACCAAGATTATGGAAGGACACGGCATTATGCGAGTGCTCGCCGTCGGTGACAAAACCGAAAACGGCAAGGTCTTTGAAGCTGCACAGATTGATGATAGTGTCAAGACCCCCCTCAATGAACAGCTTGACGGACTCGGCGATTTGATTACCAAAATCTCTTACGGATTTGCCGCTGCAATCATCGTTGGTCGTATCATCATGTATTTCGTAAATGTACCTGAGTTTGAATGGGTATCATTTCTTGCCTATTTCCTCCAGACACTCATGGTGGCCGTTACGCTTGTGGTAGTTGCTGTTCCTGAGGGTCTGCCAATGGCTGTCACCCTTTCGTTGGCTTACTCTATGCGTCGTATGCTCAAGACTAACAATCTTGTTCGCAAGATGCACGCTTGTGAAACAATGGGAGCAACAACTGTTATCTGTACTGACAAAACAGGTACCCTGACTCAAAACCAGATGCAGGTTGCCGAGGAGAAATTCTTTGGCAATCCCTCTGACGATGTCCTCATTGAGGGTATTGCGGTCAATTCCACCGCTCAACTTGACCTATCCGGCGATAAGCCTTCCGTACTCGGCAATCCGACAGAGGGTGCTCTGCTTCTCTGGTTGAATAAGCGCGGCATTAACTATCTTGACGTAAAGGATAAGGCGCAGCGCATTGAGGAACTACCGTTCTCAACTGAGCGCAAATATATGGCTACGGTTGTTAAGTCAGCAACCGGCAAGACTATCCTCTATGTGAAAGGTGCTCCTGAAATCATCTTCGGAATGTGTAAGAACAC
>CAYVZJ010000035.1:0-27677 GCA_964456155.1 uncultured Sangeribacter sp. | reverse complement strand
ATGGTAATAGGGTTGACACCACGGCTATAAAAGATTGGTCTCGCATTGCAAAAATATTAGGCGATAGAGAAGGGGTTGATGAAATTAGAAAAAACGTGGTTGGCTTCAACTCAACAATGATGTTTGACAGTGAGCAACAAACTAATGCAGTGATTGAAATTACCAACCGTATGTTCGACTTCTAATTTCTTCTTTATGAAAACTGCTCATAAACTCTTATACGAACGTCTCGAAGCGATTTCGAATGCTGCCGCACAAGAGGTAGCGGAAATGACGGACTATATGCAATGTTGTCAGCCTATGCTGGAGGCTATCAATAAAGAAGCAATCCGCCTCGGCAAAACACCATATTCTAAAGAACATTTAATGCTTCACCGTGTCAAATCCACCGAAGCGTTAATGAATTTAGACGAAATCTCTCACACGATTTTTAGACTCAAAAATCAAGTAAAACATCTGAAAGAAGTCTTGGATGCATTTCCGGAAGGCGAAATATAAGGGAGTTGCTGAGAGCGCGGCAAACATTCACAAGATAAGGAACTTTCCGTGTTTGACTACCTTTTGAGGGGGAGGTTCAGAGTTGCTCGGAATGGACGTTTGTGTTAATTTGTAGTTGTGATTATCCAGTGGTCGAGGCCTCGGGCGGTGGAGGAGAAGTTGGCTCCTATTAGGAATGTTTGTCGGGGGTCGAGGTGGAATTTTCCGGCGTAATCTTTTTCTTGGATTTGTCTGATGGCTTCTTCTGCTGAGCCATTATATTTGAATTCGAAGATATAGATATATTCCGAATTCAGGACTTCCAAGTCAGTGCGTCCGAGATTGGAATGCTGTTCAACCGTTGCATTTGCTCCACATAATGTGAATAACAGATATGTTACATTCTGATAGAATTTCTCGTTATGTTGCTCGTATGGAACGTTTTTGATTAAAGTTTGAAGACGAACCATAAACTCTTCCGGTTTGCCATGCGAGAGGTCGTCCTGAAATTCCCATAGAGAAAACGGACTTGAAAATTCTTTGAGTTGGGGGGCGTAGAGGGGGAGGAGTTGTTCGGCGAAGCCTGTTTCTACTTCTTTGTTGGGGAATTGTAACTCGAAACGATTGCCGGAGGCGTGCTTTATTGTCAGATAGCCGGTCTGAAACAGCAAGGGGATGGGATTTGTATCATCCATGCCGATGCTCTCCAAGTCTGACCGCATGCTTTTGGCATTATTCAGAGCAGGAAGGAGTATTTTTGCCGCCTTGATGCGTTTGACGAGGAATGTCGGAGTGCCGGTCTGAAACCAATAGCTGCCGAGTGTGCTGTCTGCCAAGGCGTTTAGCACGCTGTACGGATTGTAAAGCCGATTGCCTTCCGGAGTGAACTTATATCCATCGTAAAACTCGCGCATCTTAAGGATTGTTTCCTCAACGGAAAGGTCTAATTTATGAGCCATTTGCTGAATGCCATGAGGAAAGTATTGTTTCAGCTCATCCTCAGTCCATCCGCAAATATCGGCGTATCTATCGCTCAGAGATATATCCTTGATGTTGTTGAGGTCGGAGAAAATGCTGACCTTATTGAAACGCGCCACGCCTGTTAGCATTGCAAAACGGATATAGGGATCCATTGTCTTCAATACACTGAAGAACCCCTTTAGAATCGCTTGATTCTTAATAAATAGAGCCTTATTATCCTCTATTTCAAGTAATGGTTTGTCGTATTCATCCACCAGAATGACCAACTGACGGCCGGTTTGCTCGTATATGGCGCGAATCAAATTGGCAAAACGAATCGGTGTGGAGGAAGAGGTGTCATCCGATACTTTAAATATTCCGGCATGAATAGACAATATATTGTCAAGAATTTGATGCAGTCCATCCTCATCGTGATAATTTTGGGCGTTGAGGTCAATATGTATTATTGGATAAGATTGCCATTCCACATCAGAGTTATCAACCGCTAATCCTTTAAATAGCGTTCTCTCTCCCGCGAAAAAAGAATGAAGGGTGGAGAGCAACAGACTTTTACCAAATCTACGTGGTCGGCTCAAGAAGATATACTTATTTTCCTGGGTCAAAGAAGGGATGTAGTGAGTCTTATCTACGTAGACGTAATGCTTTGTGATAATTTCAGAGAAGGTCTGCAATCCTATCGGATATTTTTCGGGAAGGGAGGTGGTCATGGTCAGGGGATTAGGAGGGGGTGGGTTTTGGCGGGGGTTTGGAGGAGATATAGGCCGGGGGAGAGGAGGTGGATGGAGGAGCCGGATTGGCTGCGGATTATGCGGCCTGAGATGTCGCAGAGGGTGTAGGGAGTATGGCCGCTTTGGTCGGTGATGATTAGCTGACGATTCTTTATCTCGAAGGTGATATCACTGATGGCATCTTGCGATATCTCCTCTACGCTGTCAACGGCCTGATATATGGCCATAGTGTCAAAGGGAACGGAATGTGGAGAGAGAAAGTCAATGTGCAATAGGATCTGAGGCTGCAGACGCTTTAGCGGAGATAAGTCACAGACGAATGTGTTCCATCCGGGAGTGCATTCGTTATGGTCAATCACCGCTATTTCTTTTCTGCTGCCTTCGGAGGTGAGAGCATATAGAGTAATTCGATTGATGTCTGAATCATCCCACTTGTAATGACGGATACTCATCTCAGGATTATGCGTGCCGGTCAGATTGACCTTATCCGAGATTATATCCACGGAGGTGTCTGCCTCTTTTGCAGAAGCGACAGCATACCAGCCGTCGTCATCACCCGAAGCAATAGTGGAGTTGCTGCTGTTTACAAATTGAAGAGTGCAATCATCCTTTCCATCACTCAATGTGATAAGAGGGAAAAAATCTTGATCCGAGGGCGTAAAACCGTTGAAATAGGGGAGACCTTCCGCACGTCCGACTATCAATTTCTCCGAATAGGTAGGAGATAGCGCAGGAGTGTCACAATTAAACGGAAGCACCGAAAAAGATACGACAGCTTTCTCCATCGGTTTGCATACCTCATAAATGAGTGTACGCACGATAACGGGTTGGTTATAAAGAGGTTGTAACTCCCCCTCATCTACTGACATATATACCATGTAGGAGAGATTACCTCTAACCAGAGGAGAACCCTCAATGTCATATTGTGGAGCATCCCATGTAAGTAAAACCCTTCCGGGTACTGCATCTTCCGTTACCGAAAGTGTCGAAACACCTTGGGGAGCCACAGCATTATCAGATGCCCCTTCGGCGTATACGTCAGCGGGCAATACGCAAAGTATTAATAGCAGGGTAAAATATATGTATGTGACGTAGAATGACCTCATTATAAGCAAAAAGTATTATGAAATGGAAATGGATAAGAGAGAGGGAGAGAATGGAGAATAGCGAGGGTCAGAAGGTGACGCCAAAGCCTATCTGAGCAAGCGAGACGTTTGACCTGTGGATCTCCGCCGCCTCGGAGTGTTTGCGGTTGAAGTGACGGAACGAATATGCTACAAGAAGATAGCTTTGAAACTTACGTCGGTTGGTGAGGTTGAGACCACAGCCTATGGCGCAGGAAGTGTCGCCGTAAGTGGGCGAATTGGAGATAGCATTAAAGCTATATCCTACGCGCAGGTGGAAAAAGCATAGAGAGGGTTTGGGGCGGAATGAAGAGCGGAAAACGGCGTAAACGGGGAAGAAACTGTCTGATGAACCGAGGCTTTTGTGCACACCGCCACCGACGCCGGCCATCTGTATCCACTTGTTGCGGTAGCCGAACATGACATCAAGATTAAACGTAGACATATCCAGTCCTGACAAATCAAGCGACATACCTGTCTCCATACCCCATGTGAAATGCGAGAAACCGCGAGCAATGCCTACCCGCTTTGACTCATCAAACTCATCTGCCTTTTGCGAGATGATGCGTCCGTTACTGTCTATTGTCTCACCTTCGGCCAATACACGTTCCTCAGACGTGCCGTCAGAATAAATAGTAGTAACAGTAGTGACCTCTGAGACAACAGTCTGCACTACATCACCGCTGATGGAGTCGGTGGTGATGACGGCAGGAGGAAGAGAGTCCTGCGCCGATAAGAGCAGCGGATAAAAAAACGCAGTTATGGCAATAAGAGCGTATTTAAGATGCTTATTTGCCATAACTGTATTCTTTAAAAATAATCGTAAAAATATTGTCACTCACCGAGATAGCTTTTGAGAAGCTTGCTTTTCTGACCTTTGAGTCGACGGATAGCCTTTTCTTTGATCTGTCGGACGCGCTCACGTGTAAGGTCAAACTTGGCGCCTATTTCTTCGAGCGTCATTTCCTGACATCCTATACCGAAGAACATCTTGAGAATTTCCCGTTCGCGGTCGTAAAGCTGACGGAGGGCTCTGTCAACCTCTCTGGAGAGAGACTCCTGGTTGAGCGAGGAGTCGGCCATGGGACTATCTTCATTGGGTAGGACGTCAAGCAGCGAATTATCCTCACCCTCTACGAAAGGAGCATCTACAGAGATATGGCGACCGGAGACCTTGAGAGTATCCGACACCTTATCCACCGGGAGATCCAATCTTTCCGCCAATTCTTCGGGGGAGGGTTTACGCTCATTTTCCTGCTCAAACTTGGCAAGCTCTTTTGAAATCTTGTTGAGCGAACCTACCTGATTGAGAGGAAGTCGGACAATACGGGATTGCTCGGCGAGCGCCTGAAGGATAGATTGGCGAATCCACCATACGGCGTATGATATGAACTTGAAGCCACGCGTCTCATCAAACTTCTGGGCAGCGCGAATAAGTCCGAGATTGCCCTCATTGATAAGGTCGGGGAGGCTGAGTCCCTGGTTCTGATATTGTTTAGCCACCGACACCACGAAACGGAGGTTGGCTCTGGTAAGTTTGTCGAGAGCCGCGCGGTCACCTTTCTTGATGCGCTGTGCAAGCTCAACTTCCTCACTCACAGAAATCAACTCCTCGCGGCCTATTTCCTGAAGATACTTATCAAGAGAGGCGCTTTCGCGGTTGGTGATGGATTTTGTTATCTTAAGTTGTCTCATAAATTGTATACAATCTTCTTCCGGCTTATTGCCGAAACAGCCAATTAACGTGCAAAATTAATAAAAAATCGTCAAATAGACCCCATCCCATAGCATATTTTCGTCTGGAAAGGGGACTAATCCCCATCCCATAGGATATTTTCGTGTGGGATGGGGACTATCAATTTCAAAACGATTTATTGCGCTGAAAGGTTCACGGCATAATATCCTTTTTTGCCGGTAGGATAAATACCGCTCACAAACATTACCTTATCCGAGTCATCATCGCGCATGATAGCATTGTAGACGCCCTCTACATCATCGGATGAATTGACACGCTGGCCGTTGATTTCCGTGATGACAAATCCGTCTTTGACACCGGCGTCCTTCATCAGGCCTGCACGGAGTCCGGTCACCTGAACGCCGGCAGATATGCCGAGATGCTCTTTAGTTTCAGCCGAGAGCTTCATGAATGCGCATCCCAATTCGCTGAAGTCACCCTTCTTGGTGATTTCGGTATTACCCTGAGTGTTGCGCAGAGTGCCGGTCTTGGTGATGCGCTTGTTATCGCGATAGAATGTCACTGATATCTTATCGCCCGGACGGAAGCGGTTGATCTGCTCGGAGAGTTCGGGGAATGTGCCTACAGCCACGCCGTCAATCTCTACGATTACGTCACCCTCTTCGATGCCGAGTTCTTTAGCAGTGCTGCGTGGCATTACTTCGTTGACCACGAGTCCCTTTTTGGTAGCAGTGATATTCTTCTCCTTGGCGAGTTTGGCGTCCAGTTCCCTGACGGTACAACCGAGCACCGCACGTTGTACCGTGCCATACTGACGCAAGTCGGCCATCACCTTCTTGACTATAGTGGTGGGAATAGCAAATGAGAAGCCCGAATAGCTGCCCGTATTACTGTAGATTGCCGAATTAATGCCTATGAGTTCACCTTTAAGATTGACGAGAGCACCGCCGGAATTGCCCGGATTGAGCGCAGCATCTGTCTGTATGAAAGATTCGATACCCATACGGCCATTGCGGCTGTTGGCGCCAAGACTACGCGCCTTTGCACTTACGATACCGGCTGTAACGGTAGAGTTGAAGCCGAAGGGGTTTCCCACGGCGAGCACCCATTCCCCGATTCGTACGGCGTCGCTGTCGCCGAATGTGATTGCTGAAAGCCCTTTAGCGTCTATCTTGATAAGAGCAAGGTCAGTAGCCTCATCGGTGCCTATAATTCGCGCATCGTATGTAGAATTGTCGTTGAGGAGCACCTCGAGTCGGTCGGCGCCATCCACGACGTGATTGTTGGTGACGATATATCCGTCGGCTGAGAGGATCACACCCGAACCGAGACCGGACTGTACCATATCCTCGTCCTTCTTAGACTTCGGCTGCTGCTGACGCGGTTGCTGACGTTCCTGAGGACCGAAAAAGAAATCAAACATACCGAAGGGATCGTAAGCACCCATTGATTGCTGTCTGCGAGCCGTGAAACTCTTGATGCAGACCACCTCGTTTACCGTCTTTTCTGCAGCAACGGTGAAATCCGTCTCAAAAGAGGGAGTATTGGCAGTGCGGATAAATTCAGATGAGGAGGATTGAGCAGACAGCGTCAAAGCTGATGCAGCTGTCAAAGCGATGGTAAGTAATATCTTCATGATGGTATATGATTTTAATAATAAAATGTAATATCAGGGGTATTTATTACATTTTGGAGGCAATATTAACTTAATTTAATACTTCCCTTAACGAATTTTAATTGCCATGTCTGTGATATTTGCTAATTTCGCATTGTGAAACGGATAACTCTTATACATATTCTATATAATTTCCGTCGCTTTCTCTATGTGATAGCGCTGATGACGTTAGTGGGTTCGAGTCTTTGCTCATGCAGCACGTCGAAGAGTGTAAAGCGTGGCAAACGCCCGCATCATACTACTATTGTGGCAAAACATCATGGCAGCGACATAAAAGCCACCGGACTCCGAAAGGCTATCACAAAAGAGGCTCTCTCGTGGGAGGGTACACCCTATAAATATGCGGAGGCTGAAAAGGGGAGGGGCACAGACTGCAGCGGTATGGTATTACGTGTATATGAGAGAGTGGCAGATGTCAAATTGCCACGCAATTCTGCCGCGCAAAGCGAGTATTGCCGGAAGTTGAAGGATAAGGAAGTGCGTCCCGGCGACCTTGCCTTTTTCGCTACGGGTAGTGATCCCCACAGAGTGTCTCATGTCGGAATAATGCTTGACGCCACACGATTTATCCATGCCTCCACAAAAAAAGGAGTAGTGATATCGGATATCACCACTCCTTATTATCAGCGCACCTTTATATGTTTCGGGCGCGTGCCTGATCGAAGGTTAGAGGATTGATTTGATTTTGTCCTCAAGGTCTGATAGCTTCACGAGGCCGACGCTACGCTCCTTGACTTCGCCATCCTTGAAGAAAAGCACGGTAGGAATGTTGCGCACACGGTAAGCTGAAGCAATCTCATCATTTTCATCGATGTTGAGTTTGCCGACGGTAGCCTGTCCCTCATATTTCTCTGCGAGTTCTTCTACAGTCGGACCAAGCTTGATGCAGGGACCGCACCATGTTGCCCAGAAATCGATTACTACGGGTTTGCCTGACTCGATAGCCTCTTTGGCTGTTGCATCTGTAAATTGTAATGCCATTGTTATATTAGATTTAATGATTAGAAAATATCTGCAATATTGATATAACGTAATTATAGGTTATGTTGTTGTGGTGTCAATGCGATATCTGACATTCCATCCTTCGATTGTATCCACGAGTTCTTTATTGATGATATATCTTTTGCGCGAATGTACAGTGATATATTGCTTGCGTTTCATATCAAAGATGCGCATGTAGAGATGTCCGAGTCGCTTGGTCTTGTCGTTGGATTCAAAATCTGAAAGCGACTTGAAGAAATCGGGTATATTCATCTTCGAACTGATAGTAATCATGATAGCGTTGGCTACTTTGCCGCGCACCTGCTCGAGGTCTGCTACTTCCACAAGGTTCATGTCGAGGAATGAAGGATTGAAGCGCGACGCCTGGCAGGCCACCTGCACTATCACTCCGTCTCCCGGCACGAAACGGCTGAAATACTGCTCAAACTGTTTGCCGAACAGCTTGAGCTGGGCTTTTCCGTTGAAATCCTCTATCGTGATGACGCCGTACGGTTTGCCGTTTTTACTATACTTCTCGTCAGCCGACACCACGAGACCTCCCATACGCAGGCTGGCTCCGTCTTCGAGTTTCTGCTCAAATTCGTCGCAGCGCGTATTGCAGTCGTAAGTAAGTTCCATGTAGTAAGGGTCGAGCGGGTGAGCCGAGAGATACATTGTCACCAGGTTTTTTTCCGCCTCAAGGAGCTTGATGCGGCTCCAGGGCTCAAATTCCGGATATGGAGGCTTGTTGGTCTCGATAGGTTCGAGGTCGGCAAAGAGTGAAGACTGCAGGGAGGTCTGGTCATTCTGTACGTTCTGTCCGTAGCGCACTAATTGCTCCGTATACGTAGAGTCAAACATCGGGAACACAAACATCTCGCGATTGAGCCCGAAGCAATCGAATGCACCGGCGAGGGCAAGGTTTTCAATCGAGCCACGATTGCAAGCGCTGAGATTTACCCTCTCCACGAAGTCGTAGATGTCTTTATAGGGTCCATTTTGCTTACGTTCGGCCACGATGGCATTTACGGCGGAGTCGCCCACGCCCTTGACGGCACTCAGCCCGAAGCGTATCTCACCCTTATCGTTGACACTGAATTTATGACCGGACTCATTTATATCCGGACCCTTGACAGTGAGTCCCATGCGTCGGCATTCATCCATTACCTTGGAGAGCTTGTCGGTAGCGGTAAGGTTGCGACTAAGCACGCCGGCCATGAATTCTGCCGGATAGTTGGCTTTAAGATAAGCAGTCTGGTAGGCCACCCATGTATAGCACGTGGCATGACTCTTATTGAAAGCATAAGAGGCGAATTTTTCCCAGTCGGCCCATATCTTTTCAAGCACCTCTGCTTTATGACCGTTTTGCTGACCCTGGTCCATGAATTTCACCTTTAGCTTGGCCATCTTGTCAATCTGCTTCTTACCCATAGCCTTACGAAGCATGTCTGACTCACCGCGTGTGAAATTGGCGAGAAGACGAGAGAGAAGCATGACCTGCTCCTGATATACCGTGATACCGTAAGTCTCCTCAAGATATTGCTTCATTATGGGGATATCATAGGTGATGGGTTCTTCACCATGCTTACGCGCAATGAAGCTGGGAATATAGTCCATAGGACCCGGTCGGTAGAGCGCATTCATCGCAATCAAGTCCTCGAATTTGGAGGGTTTGAGCGAGCGGAGAGAGTTTTGCATGCCGGGAGATTCAAACTGGAATGTACCGTTGGTGCGTCCTTCGCAATAGAGCCGGAATGTAGGCTCGTCATCGAGAGGTATTGACTCGATGTCGAGATCCATTCCACGAGTCTCCTTGATATTGGCAAGTGCATCCTTAATGATGGATAGAGTCTTCAGACCGAGGAAGTCCATCTTGATCATACCGGTATCTTCGATGATGCTGCCCTCGTATTGAGTGGAGATAACCTTCTCGTTGCCGTCGGTGACCATCGATACCGGTACCCAGTCGGTGATATCGTCACGACCGATGATTACGCCACAAGCGTGAATACCCGTGCCGCGAATATTACCCTCGAGTTGGCCGGCATATTTCATCACCTCACGCACGGCAGGATTCTCGCTATTTACCTCAGCGGCAAAATCTTTAGAATATTTGGTAAGATTCTTGAAATTGATTTTCGGGGCCTTGCCATCTACATCCGGGAGACGGTCTACCACAAGTTTGGCAAGCCGGTTGGCCTCCGGTATAGGCATGTCCATGACGCGGGCCACATCCTTGATGGCCGACTTCGTGGCCATTGTCTGGAAGGTAATGATATGCGCCACCTTCTCTTCGCCATATTTCTCCGTGACATATTTGAGCACCTCATATCTTCCGTCATCATCGAAGTCTACGTCGATATCAGGGAGGGATATACGGTCAGGATTAAGGAAACGTTCGAAAAGAAGGTCATATTTTATGGGGTCGATCTGAGTGATGCCGAGACAGTAGGCCGCTGCACTGCCGGCAGCAGAGCCACGACCCGGTCCGACGCTGACTCCGAGTTGATTGCGTGCCACGTTGATGAAATCCTGCACGATGAGGAAGTAGCCCGGGAAACCCATGGTTTTCATTATATAAAGCTCGAAGTTAAGGCGTTCGGCCACATCGTCGGGCAGAGGGTCACCATATCTCTTCAGCGCTCCCTCCATAGTGAGTTTCTTAAGGTAGTCTGCCTCAAACTTTATACGATAAAGCTTGTCGTATCCGCCGAGACGTTCTATCTTTTTCTCACCCTCCTCGCGTGTCAGCACTACATTGCCGTTCTCATCCTGTGTAAACTCGTCATACAGTTGCTCTTCAGTGATTTTAGCACGATATTCCTCCTCAGTGCCAAATTCACGGGGGATATCAAAGTTGGGCATGATAGGCCCATGGTCGATGGAGTAAAACTCAACCTTGTCGAGAATCTCCATAGTGTTGGTGATGGCCTCCGGTACGTCAGCAAATATATCAAACATCTCGCGGGGAGTCTTGAGCCATTCCTGCTTGGTGTAGTGCATGCGCTCCTCATTGAATTTCCTGCCCATCGAGACGCATATAAGCCTGTCGTGAGCCTCTCCGTCATCCTCGTATGCGAAGTGAACGTCGTTGGTCGCCACTACCTTTATATCATGCTTTTTGGCAAGATTGAGGAGCACCTTGTTGACTTTCTGCTGCTCCACGTAGGTCTCACGATTGGAATTTTCCTTAAATGTCTGGTGGCGTTGCAGCTCGAGGTAATAGTCATCGCCAAATACTTGCTTAAACCATAATACTCTTTGCTCGGCAGCCTCGATATCGTCGGCAAGAATAAGTTGAGGCACCTCACCGCCGAGGCAGGCAGAGCATACTATCAGTCCCTCGTGATGCGCCTCGAGTTCGTAGCGGTCAGTGCGTGGTTTGGAATAAAATCCTTCCGTCCAGGCCTTGCTGACCAATTTTATCAGGTTTTTGTATCCGGTATAATTTTTGGCGAGCACTACGAGATGATATCCCTTGTCGTTTCGCGATTTACGGTCAGTAAGACGTTCACGAGCCACATACATCTCACAGCCGAAGATGGGCTTGAATTTTTCAGCCTCTTCCTTGCCGGAATTCTTCTTGTTGACGTAATTGAAAAACTCTTTTATGCCGAACATATTTCCATGGTCGGTCAATGCTATACCGCTCATACCGTCGGAGATAGCCTTGTCTACGAGTTCGCTGATGGATGCCTTGCCGTCAAGCAGGCTATATTGTGAGTGCACATGAAGGTGCGTGAAGCGTATATCTGACATACCACAAAGTTAATCATTTTGCCGATAAATTTCACCTCTGCAATTCAAAAAAAATAGGCTGCGGAGTATAAAAAATGTTAAGATATTATCCGATAGGTAAGAAAATATTCTTATCTTTGCTTTAGATATGAGTGATATGCAAATGGTCACTGATGTGCCGGCATTCATGATATCTGAAATAGAAGCAAACATAACTAAAAATCAATAACTACACCATGAACGACAAGAGAATTCTGCTATCCGCCGAATGGCCGGAAATGCCTGAATTTAAGGAAGGTATCCGTCGCGCCCCGGATCGTGGCTACACGTTGACACCTGAGAAGACAAAAGTTGCACTTAAGAATGCCCTTCGTTATCTCCCGCCGGAGCTTCACGCCAAGGCGGCGCCGGAATTTATGGAGGAACTGCGGACACGCGGTAGAATTTACGCCTATCGCTGGCGTCCCGAGGGCGACCTTAAAGCTAAGCCTATTGATGAATATAAGGGAAAATGTCTGGAGGGTAAGGCCTTCCAGGTGATGATAGACAATAACCTCTGTTTTGACATCGCACTGTATCCCTACGAACTGGTGACTTACGGCGAGACCGGACAGGTGTGCCAGAACTGGCTTCAATATCGTCTTATAAAGAAATATCTTGAGGAACTGACCGATGAGCAGACTCTCGTCATAGAATCAGGTCATCCTTTAGGTCTCTTTCCTTCAAAGAAGGATGCACCGCGTGTGATCATCACCAATGCCATGATGGTGGGTATGTTCGATAACCTCCATGACTGGCACGAGGCTATGCAGATGGGCGTGGCCAACTATGGACAGATGACGGCCGGCGGCTGGATGTATATCGGTCCGCAAGGCATTGTGCACGGCACGTTCAATACCATCCTCAACGCAGGCCGTATGAAACTTGGCGTACCTGAAGATGGCGACCTCTCGGGATATCTGTTTGTCAGCTCAGGTTTGGGCGGTATGAGTGGCGCTCAACCCAAAGCCGCTCTCATAGCCGGTGCAGCCTCTATAATCGCAGAGGTAGACCTCTCCCGTATCGAGACACGTAAGAATCAGGGATGGGTGGAATATGTGACTGACTCCATACCCGAGGCTTTTGAACTTGCCGAGAAGGCTATGGCCGAGAAGAAACCTATTTCTATCGCTTATCATGGCAACGTGGTGGATCTGCTTGAATATGCAGTGAAGCATAATAAAAAGATTGACCTTCTGAGCGACCAGACTTCATGTCATGCCGTATATGAAGGTGGTTACTGTCCGGCCGGAATGACCTTCGAGGAGCGCACCCGTCTGCTTCATGAAAATCCTGAAGAATTCCGCAAGCAGATAGACAATACCCTCCATCGTCATTATGCAGCGATCAAATCGCTTGTGGACAACGGTACATACTTCTTTGATTACGGCAATTCCTTCATGAAGGCTATGTATGATGCCGGTGTCAAGGAGATGTCGAAGAATGGCATAGATGAGAAGGATGGCTTTATCTGGCCTTCATATGTAGAGGATATCATGGGTCCGATGCTATTTGACTATGGCTACGGTCCCTTCCGTTGGGTATGCCTGAGCGGCAAGCACGAAGACCTGGAGAAGACCGATAAGGCCGCTATGGAATGTATTGACGTAAACAGACGCGGACAGGACCGTGACAACTACAACTGGATACGTGACGCTGAAAAGAATGCGCTTGTGGTTGGTACTCAGGCTCGCATCCTTTATCAAGACGCAATGGGACGTCTGAATATTGCTCTGAAATTCAATGAGATGGTGCGCAATGGTGAGGTTGGCCCAATTATGCTTGGCCGCGACCACCACGACGTGAGCGGCACGGACTCTCCCTTCCGCGAGACAAGCAATATCAAGGACGGCTCGAATGTTATGGCTGATATGGCAATCCAGTGCTTTGCCGGCAACTGTGCGCGCGGCATGAGCCTTGTGGCTCTTCACAACGGTGGTGGCGTAGGTATCGGCAAGTCAATCAACGGCGGTTTCGGTATGGTATGCGACGGTTCGGAGCGTGTAGACGAAATCCTGCGCAATGCAATGCTCTGGGACGTAATGGGCGGTGTTGCCCGTCGTTCATGGGCTCGCAATGAGAATGCGATGTCTACCGTAAAAGAATGGAATGACACTCAAGCGGAGAGAGGATTTATGATCACCGAACCCTTCATCGCTGATGATACGCTTGTAGATGAAGTGGTAGGTAAATGATAGTCAGGTAATAGAATAAAACTAATGAAACAGATAATAGAATGCGTGCCCAATTTCAGTGAGGGGCGCGACAAGGCGGTAATCGATGCTATCGTAGCCGCCATAGAGAAAGATAATGAGGTAAAGGTGCTTGACGTGGATCCCGGTGAGGCTACCAATCGCACTGTGGTGACATTTGTAGGTGAGCCGCAGCCGGTGATTGAAGCTGCATTGCGCGGTATGAAAAAGGCTGCCGAACTCATAGATATGAGCAAACATCATGGCGCTCATCCCCGCATGGGTGCTACGGATGTCTGCCCGCTTATACCGGTGAGCGGCATTACTCTTGAGGAGTGTGCAGCTTTGGCGCGTGAACTTGCCGAGCGTGCTGCTAAAGAACTTAACATACCTTGCTATTGCTATGAAGCCGCTGCATTCACTCCCGAGCGTAAAAACTTGGCCGTATGCCGTGTAGGTGAATATGAAGGACTTCCCAACCGAATGGGTGTAGAAGGGAAGGGTCCGGACTTCGGCGACCGTCCCTGGGATGAAGGAGTGGCTCGCACCGGTTGTACCGCCGTAGGTGCGCGTGATTTCCTTATTGCTGTCAATTTCAATCTCAATACCACCTCCACACGTCGTGCCAATGCCATCGCATTTGATGTCCGCGAGAAGGGTAGACCGATGCGTGAGGGAGGAAAGCCTAACGGCAAACCCATGAAGGATGAGAACGGCAATACCATCATGATACCCGGCACGCTGAAGGGCACGAAGGCTATCGGCTGGTTTATCGATGAATACGGCATCGCTCAGGTGTCTATGAATATCACCAATATCGCTGACACGCCGCTTCATGAAGCCTTTGATGAGGTATGTCGTGCTGCGGCTGCCCGTGGCATCAGAGTGACCGGCACAGAGATTGTGGGACTTATTCCTAAGCGCACACTTATTGATGCCGGTAAGCATTATCTTAAGCGTCAGCAGCGCTCAGTCGGTCTTCCTGACAGCGAGATTATCAAGATTGCCGTTAAGTCGATGGGACTTGACGAACTGAAGCCCTTCAACCCTGATGAGAAGGTGATAGAATATATGCTTAAGGATGACCGCAAGCGTCTGGTGGATATGACATGTGTAGGGTTTGCCGATGAGACAGCGTCAGAGTCACCGGCTCCGGGGGGTGGTTCCATATCTGCCTATATGGGAGCCTTGGCTGCAGCCCTCGGCACAATGGTTGCAAATCTATCCGCTCATAAGGCCGGATGGGACGACCGTTGGGAAGAATTCTCCGATATCGCTGAGAAGGGTCGTGAAATCCAGGACCGTCTGATAGCCCTTGTGGATGAAGATACAGAGGCCTTCAACCGCATAATGGATGTCTTCGCCATGCCGAAGAAGACCGATGAAGAGAAGGCAGCACGCGCTACAGCCATGGAGGCTGCTACATTATATGCAACGGAAGTGCCTCTCCGCACTATGAAGGCAGCATACGAGACATTTGATATCCTTGATCAGGTGGCTCATAAGGGAAATCCCTCCTCAATCAGTGATGCCGGCGTTGGTCTGCTTGCAGCTCGTGCAGCCGTGCTTGGCGCCCAACTGAACGTACGTATTAATGCAGCGGGTCTGAAGGATCGAGAGATGGCTTACAGGTTGACCGGTGAGGCTAAGGAGATAGCTGACAAAGCTTGTGCTCGCGAGGCTGAATTGATAAAGGTTGTCAACGACATAATCGATAAGAACTGATTTTAAATCACAGAATTACAAATGAGTAATCTGGTAATTAGACACGCACATATCTGCACCCCTCAGGGCGACCGCGCTCTGAAGGGCGCAGAGATGTCGCGCCTGCATGAAATAGAGGATGGTGCCATTCTGATAGAGGATGGCGTCATCACATACGTAGGTGAGGACAATACACTTCCTACACTTCCCGAAGGCAAAAACTTTAAGGTGATAGATGCTGAGGGAAAGGCGGTATTGCCCGGATTTGTCGACTCACATACGCATCTTATCTTCGGCGGCTATCGTCCTGACGAGTTTGAGTGGCGCATGAAGGGTGATACGTATATGAGCATCATGGAGCGCGGAGGTGGTATACAGTCTACGGTTAATGCCACTCGGGAGGCGAGCGTCGAAGAGCTCCGGAAGAAAGCGCAATGGTTTATCAATCGAATGCTCAGAGATGGTGTCACAACAGTAGAGGCGAAGAGCGGTTACGGTCTCTCTCTTGAGTCTGAACTTAAGATGCTGGAAGCCATCAAGGCGCTTGCGGAAGACCCGGAGCAGAATATTCGCGTGGTATCCACTTTCTTAGGCGCTCATGCGGTACCTAAAGAGTATAAGGGACGCACGGCAGAATATGTCGACCTCATCATAGAGAAGATGTTGCCGGCGGTCAAAGGTATGGCAAAATTTTGCGATATCTTCACGGAGAAAAATGTATTTGAGATAGAAGACTCCCGACGTCTTCTGAATGCTGCCCGAGAGATGGGCTTTGACCTCAAACTGCATGCAGATGAGATAGTGACACTCGGTGGTGCTGAACTGGCTGCTGAAGTTGGCGCGGTGTCTGCAGACCATCTGCTGCATGTCAGCGATGAGGGAATACGTCGGATGGCAGAAGCCGGAGTGGTTGCCACATTGCTTCCGCTTACTGCATTCTCTCTTAAAGAACCGTTTGCTCCGGCTCGCAAATTTATAGAGGCAGGGGCAGCTGTAGCACTGGCTACTGACCTTAATCCGGGTAGTTGCTTCTCCGGCTCTATACCGTTGACTATCGCCTTGGCTTGCATATACATGAATATGACGATTGAGGAGACGATAACGGCATTGACTTTGAACGGCGCTGCCGCCTGTGGACTGGCTGAAGTCACAGGGTCGCTTGAGCCCGGCAAGTCAGGCGATGTGATTATGCTGCATTTCCCCAATTATCGAATGCTCCCTTACTATGTAGGAATGAACTGTGTAAAGACTGTGATTTGCAAAGGTAAGGTGGCGGCTGAAAATGAATAAAATAAAAAATAATACAATGTCAAAACTCGAAGTTTACGCAATAGGCAGCAGTCCGCTGACCTATGATCTGATTGAGAAAATACTGAAGGACGAATCCAAACTCGTTCTTTCTGAGGAGGCAATAGCCAAGATAACTCACTGCCGTGATTATCTTGATAAGAAGACCGACCGTGACACAATACCCATCTATGGTGTCACTACCGGTTTCGGTTCCCTCTGCAACAAGCATATCTCCCGCGAAGAACTCTCCACACTTCAGGAGAATCTTGTGAAGAGCCATTCATGCTCTGTAGGTACTCCGGTATCTCCCGTAGTTGTGAAGCTGATGCTCCTTCTGAAAGCACACGCGCTTTCTATGGGTTTCTCAGGTGTACAGGTTGAGACAGTGCAGCGAATACTTGATTTCTACAACAACGATATTCTGCCGGTGGTATATGATCGCGGTTCACTTGGTGCTTCGGGCGACCTTGCTCCGCTTGCCAATCTCTTCCTGCCGCTCATCGGTGAGGGCGAGGTGATGTTCCAGGGCAAGCGTCGCAGTGGTCAGGAGGCTCTCAACATATTCGGCTGGAATCCGATAAAGCTGAAATCAAAAGAGGGTCTTGCTCTGCTGAACGGTACTCAGTTTATGAGCGCTAACGGCATCAAGGCGTTGATAGACGGCTGGCACATGGTGAATTGCTTTGACCTTTTCGGAGCAATGTCGCTTGAAGGTTTTGACGGACGTATCGAACCGTTCTGGAATTGCATTCAGGCAGTGCGTCCTCATCCCGGACAGATTGAAACCGGCAAAGTGTTCCGCACCTTGCTCAAGGGTTCTGAGATTATCAAGAAGGAGAAAGAGCATGTGCAGGACCCGTATTCGTTCCGTTGCATACCGCAGGTGCATGGCGCTGTCAAGGATGCGATGAACCATGTCACCAACGTGCTTCATATTGAGATTAACTCCGTGACCGATAACCCCACGGTATTCCCGGATGATGATATCGTTGTGAGCGGTGGTAACTTCCACGGTGAACCGCTCGCTCTTGCATTCGATTACATGGGTGTTGCGCTTCATGAGTTGGGTAATATCTCGGAGCGTCGCACGGCTCAGCTTATCTTGGGTCTGCGAGGTCTGCCGGAATTCCTGGTAGCAAAGCCCGGCCTGAATTCCGGCTTCATGATTCCTCAGTATGCTGCGGCCTCCATGGTAAGCCAGAACAAGATGTATGCTTGGCCTGCTTCTTGCGATTCTATCGTAAGCTCCAACGGTCAGGAAGACCTCGTGTCGATGGGCGCCAATTCTGCCACAAAGCTGCATAAGATTATCGACAATCTGAAGTATATCGCAGCCATAGAGCTGATGAATGCTGCGCAGGCTATCGATTTCCGTCGTCCGTTGAAGTCATCATCTTATATTGAGACAGTGATGAAGGAATTCCGAGAGAAAGTGCCTTTCGTTACAGACGATGTAGTTATGGAGGATTACATCAAGAAGACGATGGACTTCCTCGAAGATTTTGACATAGTAATCGAAAAGCCCGAAGACTAATCCTATTTACAGAAGGTAATTTAATGGCGCATCATTAAAGGGTGCGCCATTATTTTGTTTTAGCCTATCAAATATAGGTGAAAAGTATAGTATAGATACAGGTTAGATATTAATGGAATTATGAATATCTTATGAAAAAAGTAAAAAAAAGTAAAAAAAATTAAGAAAAAGAAAAAGAAAAAGAAAAAGAAAAAGAAAAAGAAAAAGAATATTATATTTGCAAAAAAAAATAACACCATGAAACAAATATTACTAATTATTTCTATTCTAACAAGCGTTAGCGTTTATTCACAATCGGAAAGTACCTCAAACGGTAACTTTGATATTTCAGCACAATATCAACCCTTGTTGCAGGAAGGCAAAGAGTGGACTTTAATTCACTATGCTTTGAATTGCGATAGGGTGAAACCTGAGACTCATCAGGTGCTGACTGTTTCTGTAGACTGTACAGAAAATATAGACGGAAAGGAGTGTAAACGCCTAAAAATAGAGTGTGAACGACCCGGAGAGGGAGAAACAGAATTCAATTGGTGCGGAATATGCATTGCCGTTGAGGAAGGTATTTCATATAAATACTTGTATGAAGAGGATGGTAAGATTTTCGTCTACCGTAATCCCGGACCATACTATGCTGAAGGAGAAAATTGGTATGGTGAGCCCACGACGGTAGTAAAATATGGTGAACCATATTTCGATCTATACATTGACCAGAACTATGGGTTAGGGGATTTTATGCCCGGTATCGGAACGATTTCCAAAGAGGAATATATTGAGTATGGTCCACTGACATGTCGCACGCTATCTACTAAAGGGGTCCAATGGATAGAGGGCATCGGTTCTCCGGATTATTCCTCTGCGTATGACCCTTATTATGATCCTAATCTTGAATTGCCGACAAATGGCTCTAAATATAAACGGTTGATTTGCTGTAAACTTGATGGTAATCCTTTATTCGATGAGACTCAAAAATATAAGTCGTTAGGATTATATACAGGTGATATTGTAAGCAAAGTTGAGGCAATAGAATCAATAGTATCAGAGGCAGATCAAAATAAGAGCGACACGCTTTATAATTTGCAAGGCATTAAAGTGAATAATCCCGTAAAAGGTCAAATATATATCTGCAATGGTCATAAAGTGATATATTAATAATAGACCATTAATAATAATAAAAATCCCGGCAACAATATCTTGAGTTTGTTGCCGGGATTGTTACAATCTTTTGAAAGATTATCGCCGGATCAGGCGGACTACATTTTCTACGTGGTGGGTATGGGGGAACATGTCTACGGGTTGGACGTCTGTGACTTGATACATGTCATCAAGTAGACTGAGGTCTCGGGCCTGTGTCGCAGGATTGCAACTTACATAAACTATAAGTTCCGGAGCGGCATTCTTGATGACTTTAACAACATCTTCATGCATACCGGCTCGCGGCGGGTCGATTATCATGACATCCGGGCGACCATGCTCGGCAATAAAGTCATCGGTCAGAATATCCTTCATGTCACCGGCATAAAAAAGAGTATTGTCAATGCCATTGATGCGTGAATTTAATTTAGCATCCTCTATCGCCTCCTTTACGTATTCTATGCCGACTACCTGACGAGCGTTGCGCGCTACGAAATTGGCTATCGTTCCGGCACCGGTATAGAGATCGTAAACGAGAGGCAACTGCTCCCGGGGAGTATCTTGGGTGTCACCATCGAGTCCGCCAAATCTGCGAGCCACCTTATACAGTTCGTATGCCTGCAGTGAATTTGTCTGATAGAATGACTTGGCATTGACACGAAACTTCAGACCCTCCATCTCCTCCTCTATATAGTCCGGTCCTTTGAATGAGATTACCTCCTGATCAGATATAGTGTCGTTAAGCTTCCGATTAATTACATACAGCAGCGATGTAATCTGCGGAAATTGCTCTGAGAGAGCGGTCATAAGTTCTGTTATAGCCTCTTTATCATCTTCGCCAAACACCATACAAACCATCACCTGTCCGGTGGAGGCTATGCGTATCATCATCGTGCGCAGCAATCCCTTGTTTTCGCGGATATTGTAGAAGGAGAGACTGTGAGCGAGAGCAAAGTCATATACGAAGTTGCGAAGCCGGTTGCCCAAGTCATCCTGAAGGTGACACTCATCAATATGAAGCACCTTGTCAAAGGCGCCGGGGATATGAAATCCAAGTCCGTTATCAGAATCCTCAAAATCCTTGCCTGACTTTATTTCTTCCCAAGTGCGCCATTTCTTGTTGGAGAATGTGTATTCCATCTTGTTGCGGTAGCCCCAAATATTTTGGCTTCCCAAGACAGGATTAATCTCCGGCAATTCGATTTTCCCAATTCTCTCGAGGGCGTCCTTCACCTGAGTATGTTTCTGCTTCAGTTGCTCCGGATAGGGGAGATGCTGCCATTTGCAACCGCCGCATGTGCCGAAATGGATGCAGGCAGGCTCGGTACGCAAAGGTGAGGGCTTCACCATATTGAGGATATGAGCCTCAGCATACGAATGCTTTTTGCGGTCAAGCTTAATATCAACAACGTCACCGGGCGCACCGTATGGAATGAATATGACCAACGGATTTTCATCCTCCGGACGGAGTCTCACTTTTGCAATGGCCTTGCCTTCAGCAGCAAGTCCGGAGATTTCAATGTTTTCAAGTGTCGGTAATTCTTTCTTCTTTCTTGCCATCGTCAATCCTCCTTGATGCGTCTGTAAGATTCATACTTAAATTCAAAGCCGTCTGCAGTCTCACACATATCTGACGTCGAAAAGAGTTCCCATCCTTCAGGAGAAAACTTCGGAAAGAACGTGTCAGCTTCCTCAGAATTGTCATATATATGGGTTACTTCAATCTCGTCAAGATATTGCCATGCCTGCTCATATATCTGCCCACCTCCGATAATATAGATTTTATCTGAACCCTCTGCTTCTCGGGCGAGTTTCAGAGCATCTTCTATGGAGTGAGCGATAAGAGAATCCTGGGCTGTATAATCCGGATTTCGGGTCACTACAATATTTGTGCGTCCGGGCAACGCTTTCGGCAATGAGTCACGCGTCTTTCGACCCATAATGATAGGATGACCCATGGTCAACTGTTTAAAACGTTTTAAATCCTCCTTGATATGCCAGATAAGATCGCCGTTGCATCCTATTTCAAAATTATCGCCAAATGCTACAATTGCAATAACGGTATGTTTTGATTTAGTCATTACTTCTATTTTTATAATACAAAAGTAATGAAAAATCGCGACATACCGCAATTGTATCTAACATTTCGATTAGAGTAGCATTTTATTTTTTCTCCGGCACACGCTGAGCACTTTGTGGAGTGGCAGCGAGGTCGGCGGGGAGTACGCGCGTCATGCGTGTGAATATCATGACCAAAACTGACATTGAAAGGATAACGATCGCAGTGGAATGCATCATATTGCCGAGGCCTACGAGCGGACTTACCAATGCTCCGAATACGTAGCCCATAAGACCAATCATAGCGGAGGCGTCACCCGCATAAGCACGCCCTTCATTCATTGACAATGTATTGCCGACGGTGAAAAGCATTCCTAAAAAGACAAGCATAGGAAGATTGAGTGCTTCATATACCCATATATTGTCAACGGTATAAAAGCATGCGAACTGTGCGACAGCAGTGATAAGCAGTCCGCGGCCTCCAAGCAACGCTGCCCGTTTCAAGGGTTTGAAATGGAGAGCCAAAGTGGCACCTGCGGCCACGAAGAGAGCGTTGAAGCCCATAAATAGACCAAACTGCAATTGTGAGTAGCCATAATGGTCCTGGATGATGAAGGGTGCGGAGGAGATATATGCAAAGAGCACACCTAAGGCAGTAGCTTTCAGCATCACATGAATTACAAAGTGGCGGTTACGACTCAGATATATGTAATTGCGGAATGCTGTCCCGAAATGTCCGGTAACCCGTCTGTCTTTGGGAAGGGACTCCTTTAAAGCAGGGGAGAGGATAAGCAGGAGTGCACTGAAACCGAAAAGTATCCAGAAGATACCTTGCCAACCTACGGAACGGCCTACAAGTCCACCGATAACGGGAGCACTCGCCGGCGCAAAACCGTTGATGGCGCCTACGAGTGCCATAACCTTTGCCAATGCACGACCTCTGTACATGTCAGTAGGGATGGTGCGGGCAAGAAAGTAACCACCCGAGGCACCGATACCCTGTATAAGGCGCCAAAAGAGGAAGATATGTATATTGGCCGACCATACGCTGCATACAGCGCCAATCGCGAAAATTATCAGAGTGACTACGAGCACCGGTTTTCTGCCAAACCGGTCGCTCAACGGTCCTAAAATCAATTCGCCGAGTCCCAGACCTATCATGCCGAATGTAAGACCCAACTGTACAGTGGAGCGCGACGTGTGAAAAGACCGCACCATCTCAGGCAGGGTAGGCAGATACATATCATTTACAAAAGAGCCGAAGGCGCTCAGGAGTGCAAGGTAAATCACGAGAAAGGCAAAATACCCGCCTTTAGGTATTGCATCAGCAGACAGGCCGTTGTTTTGTGTGCTTCCCATAATCAAGATCTAAGACCCCTGTTAATACGAAGCAATTTTGCAGAAAATATTATTCTGTATAGTCCGTAGCAAATGAAAGACACACCGATGTAAATCCAAACGGCCACACCACCGGCAATAGGGCCGGCAAGGAATACGAGAGCGCATACGATTGTGGCAATCAGTAAGGCAAGTAGCCAACCCATCCAAAATGACGCGTGATTGTAGACCATAACCGATTCACAAATGGCATTGATGGCTATAAAGAGAATGAAGAGACCGATAGCGTAAATGAATGCAGTGGTCATAGCTGCTTCCGGCAATGCAAGAAGCCAGATTCCGCAGAGGAGTTCGATAATGCCGTATGCCAGCGCCCATCCCCAGCTGTAATGCCTTCCCATATTGGCAAATGCGAAGATGATGTTGAGGAAACCTGCTGCGCAAAGACAGATACAGAATGCACAAGCAAAGACCGGTAATGAGGTGGTGGGACTGCATAGACACCAGATACCCAAAGCGATAGCGATAATTCCTGTAAGCATCGGCATCCACCAATACCGAGTAACTTCCGTAAAGAAATTTTTGATAATGTTCATAGTAATAAATGTTTGATTTATCATTATAACATTTGATTATCACTGAAGGTTGCCGGCACCGGTAATACTACAGAAAGAATCATATGAGTTTAAGAGCGATGGCGGCACAAGCTTCGGCATCGCAAAGGGCGTTATGATGATTTTCCATTTCATAGCCGCAGGCTGCCGCTGATAAATGAAGCTGATGACTTGGTATTCTGAGATGTCTGCGGGAGGCTGCTAATGTGCATTTAAACTCGTATTCCGGATACTCCATACCGTATCTCTGAAATACTGCCTTAAGACAGCTTTCATCAAAAGGACGGTTGTGAGCTACTAAAGTCAAACCTGCAAGTTTTTCAGAAATCTGTGCCCACACTTCGGGAAAAGTCGGTTGGCCGTCAGTATCGTTTCTTGTCAGACCGTGAATTCTGGTGGTAAAATATGAATAATAATTAGGAACGGGCTTGATGAGACTGTAGAACCTATCCACAATCACGCCTCCGCGCACTATTACAATGCCTACACTGCACACGCTTGAGCGATGGCCGTTGGCGGTCTCAAAATCTATGGCTGCAAAGTCTTGCATGGTTCAATCCTTTTTCTTATAAAGTTGATATACATTCTCGATCCGGTCTCTCATTGTCTTGCGTAAATGACCGGGGTGAATTACCTCTATCATCGAGCCAACGAGAAATCTTTCCGGCACGTCGAATAGTCTCAACAAGCCAAGTATATTTCTGCAGTTGATTCATTGCTTTAAATGTTTTGTACTGCAAAATTAATCATTTTCTGTCTCACTCTGCGATACAGAATGATTATTTTTTCAAATTATCGGAAGTAAGAAGATGTTGGAGAACTATTGCGTTATTATGTGTCGAGTCGTGAGATGAGTAAAGAAGCGTGACAACACTCTTACCTATTATTAGTTTCTTCAAGGCAACGAAAGCCGGATTATTAAGAAGTTCTGCCTTATAACGTTCTTCGAATTCAGTCCATTCTGCGGTCGGATCTTCGTGAAACCACTTGCGCAACTCAGTGGATGGTGCCACTTCCTTATCCCATAGGTCATAATGGAACGTGTCATGGGAAAGTCCACGTGGCCAAAGCCTATCAATATATATTCTGAACCCGTCTTCCGGAGAAGCCGGTTCGTAAGCTCTTTTGATAACTATTTCGGGCGTCATTTTTTCAATAATATAAATAATGATTACGGTTTGCTTTTACCGACCGGTGGCTCGGTAAGAGTGATTCTTATCACATTTGTCCTGTCCAGACTACGAGCTATCGCATCGTCAAAATGCTCCATGAATTGAGGGAGAAAACGCTCGCAGATAAGTCGTAGTGCTTCTATTTTTTCATTCGGGCTCTCCACCGGCTCTGCTTTGCCTAAAGCTATTGCGGAATTATAGTATTCAGTAAAATTGCTTTTCTCTTCTTCATACTTAGGGGTACAGCGGCTCACAGCCGACAGACTGACCATAGGATTATGCCTCAGACAGTCAATTTTCTCCCCCTCAAAGGCACAATGAAAATAAAATGTATGCTCATCCTTGCGAACAATATTGAGTGGCACAGCGTAAGGCGTGCCGTCCGGACGCACCATACTCAAAGTGGCGTACGGAGCTTTATCAAACACCGCCAATGCCCAGTGGGCATCTTTACGGCGATTAAGTTTCCTCATCTGCTTCATTTCCTTTGCATTTTATATAATGAACAATGATAAGGACAGGTATGTTTACTTATTAACATTACATATAGTCTATTACTTGAAACGTCATTAAATTTAAACATACAATATACTTATTTTACCACTTATGGAAAACTCCAATAAAATGTTTTGCTACCAGTGTCAGGAGACTGCACACGGCACCGGTTGTGTGCTTCAGGGCGTATGCGGCAAGAAGCCGGAAACTTCCGCCAGAATGGACCTTCTTCTCTATTGCGTTAGAGGAATTTCTATTATCAACCGTGCTCTTAGAGAGAAAAGAAATCCTTCTCGCGAGGCAAGCCATTTCGTGATGGATGCACTCTTTACCACCATCACAAATGCAAATTTCGACAATCATTCTCTCGACGATTATATCCGTCGCGGTTTTGAGTTGAAAAATATTCTTGCAGGCACTGCCAAGAAAGAGGGTATCGAACTTCCTGATCTTCGTGAAGTGGAATTCTATGCCAATCCTGAAGAGGCAATGGAGTTAGAGCATCTTACCGGTGTGCTTGCCGAACCCAATGAGGACATCCGAGGTCTCAAGCAACTTGCCATATATGGATGTAAAGGTATGGCAGCTTACGCTCGCCATGCTGCCAATCTTGGCTATGAAGACGAAGATGTGTATGCAATCATTGAGGATGCTATGGCGGAAACAGCAAGACCCGATTTGGATGTTGACGCTTGCTACAATCTCGTGATTGGAGTAGGCGATGGTGGTATCAAAGCCATGTCGCTTCTTGATAAGGCTAACACCGAAAAATACGGCAATCCTGAAATCACAAAGGTAAATATAGGAGTCCGCAACCGTCCCGGCATCCTTATTTCCGGACACGACCTTAAGGATCTTGAAGACCTGCTTGAACTAACTAAAGACAAGGGAGTGGATGTATATACGCATTCAGAAATGCTGCCCGGTCAGTATTATCCATTCTTCAAGAAGTATCCTCATTTTGCCGGCAATTATGGAAATGCCTGGTGGAAACAGACCACGGAGTTTGAAACTTTCAACGGAGTTTTCCTCTTTACATCCAACTGTATCGTGCCGCCGCGTCCTAAGACCACTTATATGGATCGTGTATACACCACCGGGGCAGTAGCGATGCCCGGCACCAAGCACATCGAACCCGGTAAAGACGGAAAGCCCACTGATTTCTCCGAGCTGATCGCACACGCACAGAAGTGTCCTCCTCCCACGGAGATTGAACATGGAGAAATAATCGGTGGTTTTGCTCACCATCAGGTGCTCGAACTTGCCCCCAAGATTATTGAGCTTATCAAGGATGGCAAGATACGTAAGTTCGTCGTAATGGCCGGATGTGACGGGCGCATGCCTTCTCGCGATTACTACACCAAATTTGCCGAAGCTCTGCCAAAGGACTGCGTAATCCTGACAGCCGGATGTGCTAAGTATAGATATAATAAACTTCCTCTTGGCGATATAGAAGGCGTTCCTCGAGTGCTGGATGCCGGACAGTGTAACGACTCCTACTCTCTCGTGCGCATTGCCCTGGCATTGAAAGATGCCTTTAATCTTCCGAGTGTTAATGATTTACCACTGGTATTCAATATTGCATGGTATGAACAGAAGGCAGTAATAGTATTGCTGGCTCTGCTCTCACTCGGCGTTAAGAATATACATACGGGTCCGACACTTCCGGCATTCTTCACACCTGATGTGCTGAAAGTGCTTAAAGAAAGATTCGGAATCGGCACAATCGACACCGTGGAGCATGACATAGAAACTCTCATCAATAACTAATATGGTAATCTTTAAGTGGGAGCTTAAATGGGGTTTCCCCTCCATTTAAGCTCCCATAGACTGTCTATGATATCAAGTGAAAAACAAGTAATCCAAAAGGCACTGCAACAGAATGACTTTATCCATAAATATGTCATGGCTATTGCCCATGCGTTGCTTTGGATCGCTGCCTTAAGTTTTGCCGCTTTTTTCCATCTGTCCCCGGCTTATGACGCTTCTGAGGCATTGTTGCTCTCTACGCTGGTGGCCTACGGGGCTTATTTAAGTGAAAGTGGACTGAATACGCTTAAAACAGCAGCAGCCGAAACGGCATGCCGTCTTGACTTCCGTAAGGCCGGAATGTGGCATTGGATTGGTATTAATATTGCAGTAAATGTCACACTGTCACTTCTATTTTTGAGCAATCCTTCGTGGTATTACCTTGTTTTAATTATTCTGACTGCGGGCTGGCAAAAGTACATGGACGGAAGAATTCCACCGCGTTTGCTGGCCACTAAACAAAAAATCTTTTGATGTTATGTATATCTCAGCTACCATACCACTAATTCTCGGCATCATAGCCGGGGTACTTTTCGTAGTAGTGTTTGTTGTAGCGTGGTGTGTGACGTTTCATAATCGGCACAAGATCAAAAAATATTTCACGAAAAATCAAAAGTTATAGAGTTTGAAAATTAACGTATGATATGAACCGGATAGAAGAAGAAAAACGTGTTGTGGCCAAAATGGTGGAGATATATTGTCGCCATAAAGAGGGCAACAAGAAGCTTTGTGCAGAATGTAATGCTCTGCTGGAATATGCCTGTCTGCGACTGTCATTATGTCCACATGGGAATTCAAAACCTACTTGTAGGAAATGTACTATACATTGCTATTCACCGGAAATGAGAGAAAAGATGCGTCAAGTGATGCGTTATTCCGGACCAAGAATGCTGCTCTATTC
>CAYVZJ010000034.1:0-27758 GCA_964456155.1 uncultured Sangeribacter sp. | reverse complement strand
GCCGAAGGCATGTCCGTACGTTGCTCTGTAGAGATCGGGGTGAAAATTAAAGAGATACGCACCAAATAATGAATGCGTATCTCTTTTTATGGTAATAATCTTTTTTGTAAAAAATTCTCTTACTTGAAGAGGTATTGGGAGGAGATGCTCTGGTTGTTGTGGATGCGGCGGATGGTGTCGGCGAAGAGCTTGGCTACGGGTAGCACTACTGCCTTGTCGTTATCCTTTCCGTAGGGGATGGAGTCGGTGAAGATAATCTCCGTCAGTCCTGAATTTTTCACGCGCTCTGTAGCAGGGTCAGACATCACGGGATGGCTGGCAAGTGCACGCACTGACTTTGCTCCGAAACTGAGCAGCAGGTCGGCAGCCTTTGTGATAGTGCCGGCAGTATCCACGATATCATCAACGAGCACTACGTTCTTACCCTCCACGTCACCTATCACAGTCATCTTAGCCACAACGTTGGCCTTGGCACGCTGCTTATGACAGAGCACCAGGGGCACGTCAAAATATTTGGCGTAAGAATTGGCACGCTTGGCACCGCCTACATCGGGAGAAGCGATAACCATATCCTTGAGATGCAGGCTCTCAAGATAGGGAATGAAGATGGAAGATGCATAGAGATGGTCGACCGGGACATTGAAAAATCCCTGGATCTGGTCGGCATGAAGATCCATTGTGATCAGACGGTCGATACCGGCTACGCTGAGAAGATCAGCCACAAGCTTGGCTGCGATAGATACGCGGGGCTTGTCTTTGCGGTCTTGACGTGCCCATCCGAAATAAGGAAGGACAGCGATGATCTTACCGGCCGATGCACGCTTGGCAGCGTCAATCATCAGAAGGAGCTCCATCAGATTGTCTGAATTGGGGAATGTGCTTTGCACAAGATATACTTCAGCACCACGGATAGACTCCTCGAAGCCTACCTCAAATTCACCATCGGCAAAATGTTCCACTTTCATTTTACCCAATTCGATACCGAGGTCTTTGCATATCGACTCACCGAGATAGAGACTCTTTGAGCCGGCAAACACCTTGATTGGGGGAAGGACGTTATTCATGATTTGTATGGGATATGAATTAATCTATACAAAGTTATTAAGAATATTTAACAATCACACTATTTTTCCGCTTTTTTTTATCTTAGACCCCATTCCACAAAAAATGTTAACGCAGGGGCAGCGTATTTTCGAGTGAATTTCGGCTATCTCGGAGGGAGCTATGCGAGCATAGTGACCGGAGAGATGGGCGAAAGACGCCGAAAAGACGCGACCCCTGCGTTAACATTTTTTGTGGAATGGGGTCTTATTTCACGGATTTTTTCTCAGCCGGTTTGTCAGGCTTCACTTGCCGGAGTCTGACCACCTTTGCGCTGCGTCCGCCCAGCGACAGAGCCACGGGCATACCCTCTTGCACCGACACCATCATCTTATCATCGGATATGAGGTCAGCAGTCTCATAATCACCGTATTCCAGACGAGCCATATTGACTGCAAGCTCGGGGATGCTAACCTTGATATCAGCGGCCATTTCATCAAAATTCACTACTATAAGGAGAGCCTCACTATCCGTGTACCGCATGAAGGCGAAGTGCTTGTGGGGATTGAAACCGGGTTTATCGAGATTGACATACATGAGGTCGAAGAAATGTCCTTCTCTCAAGGCCGCTTCGCGATTACAGAGGGTGAGAATTTTGGCGTAAGTCTTGCGCAACCATTTCTCATGAGCCGTAAGTTTGCTGACGCTGCATTTGCCATTGTCATACCAGCGGCGCATCACGTCATAACTCCAGTAGTCAAAGATTGTGGAGCGATTGTTGAAGCCGGCAAAACCTTCGTTTTCAGTGGCCGATTCTCCCAATTCCTGTCCGTAATATATCATTACCGGTCCGGAAGACATCATGCTGCTCACCACGAGCAAAGGCAATACGCGCGACGGATCACCGCCAAACTCCACACTGCCATATCTTACCTCGTCGTGATTTTCAAGAAAATTAAGCATTCTGTCGCCTATGCCATCCACCGTCTGCCACGCGGACGTAAGCTGTGCTGCAGAATAATTGTAGCGGTCTATGCCCACCAGTTTGTCATACAGATTTACCTTATCATAAAGATAGTCAAAGCATCCGTAGTCAAGGAAGGGGCGGTAAAGACCCACGTCGTAAATCTCACCTATAAATATGGTGTCGGGATAGTCTGCCTTGACTTGAGGGATAACCCAATGCCAGAATGCGAGCGGCACCATGAAGACCATGTCGCATCGGAAGCCATCCACACCTTTCGAGCACCAGTAGCGGAGTATATGAAGCATCTTGAACCACGTGTCAGGCACCGGGTCGAAATGATCTGAATGATCGTAATAGTCGTGGCCGTAATTGAGTTTCACCGTCTCATACCAGTCATTTCTGCCACAGAAGGCTGTAAAGCAGTCGTTGCCTGTGGCCTTCGCAGGAAATTCCACATAGGGATAAGTTCCCTCGGCAGCCAGGTTGAAGTCAGGTGAAAATTGCTGATTGGTAATATAATAATAATTGTTGTTAGGCGCGAAAAACATGGATTTGTCATCCGAAGCGCCGAAATCCTCTATACCTGTAGGTGCAACATCTGAATGATACGAGCGCGCCGTATGATTGGGCACAAAATCTATTATGACCTTCATTCCCTGATCATGTATGCGTGACACGCAGTCAGTAAATTCCTGCATTCTCTCCTCTACATTGACGGCCAGCGCTGGGTCGACATCATAGTAGTCACGTATTGCATACGGGCTGCCGGCCTCGCCTTTTACAACATTGGGATTATCTGACGATATGCCCCATCGGGAGAAGTCACTCTTGGTGGCGTGTTCGATTACGCCGGTGAACCATATACAATTTACCCCTAATGACTTTATGGATTTGATGAGCTTCGGCGTATAATCGGCCAGATGACCGCTGCCGTTTTGCTCGAGAGTGCCGTGCACTACGTTGTTGGAATTGGTGTTGGTAAAAATTCTGGGAAAAACCTGATATATAATTAGACGTTCACCTTTTACCATAAGATTTTCTATTTTGAGGAATTAAATATTTCTTCAAGCACTATACATGCGCGGTCATATCCGGCCATTACGGCCTTTTGCAAAGAGCGGAGGTCGAAAGTGCCGAACTGTTCGGAGTCATCCTGCTGAATGACATAGTCGCACAAATTAAGGTCTTGAAGCGTATTGGCCTTTGACATAAGATTATACGTGCGCAGCATTATATCGGTGAGAGAAGCCCGGTAGGAATAATTGCGACGTATCGGCGAGCAATTCAGACCGTAGAGTTTTTTGCAGTATTTACGGATCGCCCACGCCGGAAGATTGCGCAGCACTCCCCCGTCGACATAATGCACACCATTGATTTTCTGCGGATTGAAAATGATCGGGATACTGCATGAGGCGAGCACACGCGGCACGATCTCACCCTTTGACCATCCTATGGAGCTTCCCTTGTCAAGGTCTGTGGCGCAGACCACTGTGGGTATCTTCAGTTCTTCAAGATTTTGAACCGGGAGCCAGCTGTCAAGCAATTTGCCAAATCGGCTGAGATTTAAAAAACCGGTGCGCGGAATGTTCCATTCTGTAAAATCCCCGAATTTAGATGACTCTTCAAAGCATTCCATCATCTCGCGAGGCGTGAGGCCTGCGCCATAAAGCACGGCAGCAATAGAGCCGGCTGAAACTCCCGACATTATATCAGGCTTTATACCGAAGCGTTCGAAGGCCATCAAGGCGCCGATATGAGTGAAGCCCTTTGATCCACCACCGCTGAATGCGAATCCCACTTTAGGAGGGTTGGCCAGGCCGAGACGTTCCAGAATACCGTCGATGAGACTTTGCCCGTTATTCATCATTAACTTCCTCCTGCACCACGTAGCAATTACGCAATAGATTAATAAGCATTATCAAGCCATGATTGGTGGCCGACTCTATGACAGTGTTACGGTCGCCGGAAAAGTGGACGCATTCACTTACTATCTGGTCATTGTATTTGACACCAATCCACACGGTACCGACAGGTTTGTATTTGGTGCCTCCATCCGGTCCGGCTATACCGGAAGTAGCAATCGCACAGTCAGTACGCATCAACTTAGCCACACCCTCGGCCATTGCTTCTACCACCTGCCGGCTCACAGCGCCATACATGTCGATATCCCGACGGGGCACATTCAAGACGCTGGCCTTGACATCATTGGAATAACTCACCACGCTTCCGAGGAAATATGCGCTCGAGCCGGGCACTTGCGTGATGCGGTGAGCAAGATTGCCACCGGTACAACTCTCCGCACAAGACACGGAGAGCTCACGCTCCACAAGAAGTTGACCGAGCACCTGGGCAGGCGACTTATCCTCAGTGGTGACCACCTCTTCCGAAAAAATCATATTCAGATTCTGATGAAATTTATTCATCTTAAACCTGAGTAATTCCAATCCGGAGTTGACACCTGTGAGAGTGATTTTAGTCACCAGATTACTATTATCGATGGTGATTTTGACGAAATCGGGCAACTGGCTTTCAAAATGACGCATCACTTTTGAAAGTTCCTGACGCGTATATCCGTAGATCACCAAATGTCGTGTCTCTGTGTGCTGACCGCCATTTGCTGCAGTTTGCTTCTGTTTGTTATCTTCTGCCATTGGTATTATAAAATTCAAATGGTGACACGCGCATAAGGAGGCGCTGCGATGTCGCAGAAATCCTTATTACGATATTTAAACATTCCGGCGATGGCCACCATCGCTGCATTGTCGGTGGTAAATTTTCTTTTGGGCAACCACGGTGTGACTCCCTTCTCGATACACAACTTTTCAACGGCTTCACGCACGCCGTTATTGGCCGACACACCGCCACCTATAGTAAGATGGGCGGGGCGATACATGTCAACGGCCTTTTTCAACTTATCCACGAGTATCTCAACGATGGTATGCTGAAGCGAGGCTGCCAGGTCGGCCATGTTCTGCTGTATAAAGTCCGGATTATTTTTCAGATTATCACGCAGTGTGTAGAGAAAAGAAGTCTTCAGTCCGGAGAATGAATAGTCGAGTCCCGGAATGTGAGGCTTGGCGAATTGAAATCTGTGGGGGTCACCTTCGGCAGCGAGTCGGTCAATATGCGGACCGCCGGGATAGGGAAGTCCCATCACTTTGGCACATTTATCGAAAGCCTCGCCGGCGGCATCATCTATGGTCTGGCCAAGTATCTCCATTTTTTCGGGAGAATGAACCATGATAATCTGTGAATTGCCTCCCGACACCAAAAGAGTCATGAAGGGGAACTCCGGCACTACATCATCCTCCGTCTCCCTGATGAATTGCGACAGCACATGACCATGGAGATGATTGACATCTATCAAGGGGATATTCAGACCGAGCGCGAGCCCTTTGGCAAAGGAGGTGCCTACAAGGAGCGAGCCCAACAGACCCGGTCCGCGTGTAAAGGCTATTGCCGATAAATCCTCTTTGGAAATACCGGCTTGACGCAGCGCTTCACTCACCACAGGCACAATATTCTGCTGATGGGCACGGGAGGCAAGTTCGGGTACGACCCCACCATAGGCTTCATGCACCTTCTGACTCGCTATGACGTTGGAGAGAAGTAAGCCGTCTTTGATTACGGCAGCCGACGTATCATCGCAGGATGACTCTATTCCCAATATTATATCGCTCATCACATTCCAAATTTAAAGCAAATTTACGAAAAATACATTAACTTTGCAATTATGAATACAAAGAAGGTGATAAAAAATGGATATAAAGTGGCGAGAAGCGTTCTCTTTACCACCATTTGCCTGATTGTATTCATTTATGTGGGGCTTTATATCACACTCTCCATTCCGGGTGTCCAAAATAAGATCCGTGATATAGGAGAAACTCAATTATCCTCCTTTCTTGGCAGCAAAGTGACAGTCGGCAAACTCTCTATCATGCCATTTAATGAGGTAATAATCAATAATTTAAAGGGTTATACGCCGGATAATGAATTATTCCTGGAGGTTAACACGCTTGGAGCCGGAATCAGTCTTTATGACCTGATTTTCCATCAAAAAATAGTAATCACATATGCCGAACTGACAGGTCTTGACGGCAAGGTATGGCAGAAAAGCGCAGACACGCCTTTGAACATTCAATTTCTGATAGATGCCTTCTCGCCCAAGGACAAAAACAAACCACCTGCCAAATTCAATCTTGACATCCGAAATATCGTAATCCGAAAATCTGCAATCAGTTATGACAGAGAGTTTTGTGAGCGCAAGAATAAGGATGACCTGACGCGCTTTGATGCCAATCATATTGCGGTAAAGAATTTTTCTGCAGACGTAGCCATACCGGTGCTCTGCAACGACTCCGTGTGGGTGGATTTAAGAAATCTCGCTTTTGAGATGACTGACGGTCCAGACATCCGACACCTGTCTTGTCGCGTAAAATATAATCCACATAATCTGCAGTTAGCCAACTTCATACTCCGCACCAACAATTCTCAGCTCAATATTGCTGACCTGGATATTGAATATGAAAGTACGGCTGACATCCTGAAGCATCGTACTGACGCCAATCCCCTATCGCTCTCCATCTCAAATTCCTATATCACTCCCTCAGACTTCAAATGCTTTTTTGGTCCTCTCTCATCGCTTGATAAGGCATTCGACCTGACAGCTGAATTAAGATATTCCTCTAAAGAATTGGATGTAAGCAAACTGACACTTTTTTCCAAGACCGACAACTTCCTGATAAATATCAAAGACGCGTCAGTGAGTGCCTACGCTGATGACGAATACAGCAATATTTCGTCCATAGCGCGGAGCAATATTGAGATAGGAAATCTGCTTGTCAACATTCCGGCTCGATATACTAAAAAACTACCGGAATTTCTTCCTAAAAATTCAAGAAATACAAAGTGGGAGGAATCGATTGAAAGGACGGGAGATATTCTACTTGAAGCCTCCGGAAGAGCATCGTTGGCAGACTTGAGTGCCGATATTAAGATAGAGGGTAAAACCGGTGCCGGAAATTTCAACAGCAATCTTTTTACAGAACTCAGTAAGAGTCATAATCTGAGGAATATATCATTTGATATTTCCACTACTGACCTTGATATCTCCAATTTTGCCACCAATATACCGTTATCCAATTTGACCTCCGATGTAAAGGGAGACATCACACTGCGTGAAGCAGCCCTCTCTAAATTATCCACACGCAATATTGATGGGATATGGGAAGCGGTGAAAAGCGCGGATGTGACTGTAGACATAGAAGAGATGCGATATAACAACCACGATATATCGCATGTAAATGTTGATTTAACAAAAACCCTCAGCGACCTGCTACTGACAGTTGCAGCACCTCAGTCAGGCCTGGGAATTAATTTAACAACTCAGGTACACCGACAAGATAATACATATTTCACCGACCTGAACGCAGACATAGATAATCTGCTACCCGGATTGTTGATGCCGTCGGGCAGTTTGCATGACGAAGTAATCAACGGTGCTGTGGCGGCCAATATATCAGGCTCAACGCTAAATGATTTACAAGGTAAGATTGCACTGAGTGGTTTTCGATTTGACTCCGAATTAAAAAATCGGCATATAGCCCTCCACGACCTGAGCATATCCTCTTACCTGACAAACGGAGAGAGTAGATCTGCAGAAATCGGCGACACTCAACGAATTACCGAGTTGTCAAGCGACTGGATTGACGGCAGAATCACCACCTCGGGAGAGATTAAAGATATTATAGCCGGGAGTAAAGAGATGGCACGTCGTATTATGCCCGGACTATTGACGTCATATATTCCTGCGGCTAAAAATTCAGAACCGAAAGGAAACGTCTCCTTCGCCTTCACCATTGATAAATCAATAGCAGACGCGCAACTCTTCACTCTTCCCGCCACTCCCCTATATCACGTCACGATAGGCGGAGACTTAAATCTTGATGCCTCGACAGCCAATCTCGTAATAGACGCTCCATATCTGAGGCAAGGGCGTGACAAATTGATTAGAGGCACTCGGATGGACTTGAAAGTGGCTGATGATAAAGCCAACTTAAACTTCCATTCCACCATTCCCACCAAGAAGGGTATTCTCGATCTTTTTGCCGACATAGCTGCATACGATGATACTGCTGATGTGAATTTACACTTCAACCCGCTGACCAAAAGCGGATTTTATGGTGATTTAAAATTGCAGGCGGCTTATCTTCCACAGATTGCAGATAGGAGTATGCAGGCACGTATACGTGTACTCCCCTCTTTCCTTTACCTCAACGATGCAGAATGGTATGTGGGTCAAAGCACGGTGACTTACGCCGATAACAAACTGACGGTACGCGACTTCAACATCGCTCATAATGACCAGCATATATCCATCAACGGAGTGGCGTCTAAGTCGGAAGAGGATATGATGGTGGTAGATCTCAACGATATCAATCTTGACTACATATTTGATACCCTCAACATCAACTATGTGTCTTTCGGCGGAACTGCCACAGGTCAGGCGATAGCAACGGGAGCCTTCTCTCCTAATCTTGACGCACACACGCGCAATCTCACGGTCAAAGACTTGAGTTATAATCACTGCGTGCTTGGTGACGCCAAAATGTACGGTGATTTCAATATTAAGGAGAAGCGTGTCGGTATAGAGGCGGATGTAGCCGAAGCAGGGCGTCACGTAGCGGATATCAAGGGAGGTATATGGATTGGCGGAAAAGACTCTCTGTCTTTCGGTATTAATGCCGACAAGGTGCGCATTAATTTTCTACAGACTTTTATGCACGCCTTTTCTTCTGAAGTCAGTGGTCGGGCATCAGGCGAGGGGCTTCTGTATGGCACCTTCAAGGATATTGACATGACCGGAAAATTCTTTGCCGACACCATCAGCGTGAAGGTGGATTATACCAACGTCACTTATTCCGGTCGCGATTCGGTAACACTTACTCCCGGCAAGGTAAGTATTCCCGCCTTCACTCTGTATGATAAATATAAGAATACGGTAAGACTGAGCGGCGAACTGACCCATAATTGTTTTCATGATCCGTATTTTCATTTTGATGTGAGAAATGCTGATAAAGTGCTGATATATGATACTAATGCGAGCATGAATCCGATATGGTACGGTAAATTATTCGGCACCGGCTCGGGCATAATCAATGGTACTCCGGAGAAGGTGGAGATTATCGCTGACATGACCACGGAGAAAAATTCTGACTTCACATTCGTGATAGATGACTCGCTTGAAGCGGCCGATTACACCTTTCTCACCTTTACCGACAGGCGCAAAAAGGAGCGGGAACTGCTGATGGCCTCTGAACAGACGGAGGAGGACGCCATTGTGGCGGCGTTCAATCGCAAAGTGCAGGAGCAGAATGAGTCGAGTATGGCATTCTCAATGGATATACGCGCCACCGTTACACCGGCGGTAAATCTCTCATTGATAATGGACCCATCGTCGGGAGACAAGATTACAGCACGGGGCGGCGGCCCTATCAATATCACCTATTCATCCGTCAATGATGAGATGAAGATGTATGGCAAATACACCCTTGATGAGGGCAAATATAATTTCACTCTTCAAGACCTGATATTAAAGGACTTCATAATCAAGCCGGGTAGCAGCGTGGCCTTCAACGGCGACCCTATGGCGGCAGATCTTAATATTCGTGCCGCATACAGAGTCAATACCAATATCACGGATTTGGATCAAAGTTTTGCGAACGACCGGGATTTAAACCGCACCAATGTGCCGGTAGATGCTATGCTGATTGTCACAGGCGACATGACCAATCCGGATATCTCGTTTGACATTGAATTTCCGACACTCAATGAGGAAGTGGCTCAGAAAGTTAGGAGTATCATATCATCTGACGATATGATGAGCAGACAGATAATCTATCTATTGGCGCTCAACAGATTCTATCCATCGGAATATACGGGCAACAGCGGTTCGGGTGGTGAATGGGCTTCGGTAGCCTCTTCCACCATCTCCTCACAACTTCAGAATATCCTCGGTCAACTCACTGATAAATTTACCGTGGCTCCCTCGCTGCACAGTGACAAGGGTGATTTTTCCGATTTGGAGTTTGACGTGGCCCTGTCATCACGATTATTCAACAACCGCCTGCTGATCAACGGCAATCTGGGCTATCGAGATCCCAGCACGTCATCCACCACATTTGTCGGTGATTTCGATATAGAATATCTGCTTACGTCAAATGGTAATCTGCGACTGAAGGCATACAACCACTTCAACGACCAGAACTACTATCTGAAGAGCGCCTTGACTACACAAGGCCTCGGCCTCATCTTCCGCCGGGATTTCGATGAACTGATTCCCCGAAAAAAGAAAACGAAGAAAAAATGAAGTCTCAGTAGAAAACCGGCACTGAGATTAGACCCCATTCCACAAAAAAATGTTAACGCAGGGGTTTTAGATTAAAGGAAAGCACCTCAACGACGAGCGTTTTAACATTTTTTGTGACGGGGAATTAGCATAATTCACTATTTTTCATTATGTTTGCATAGCAAAACAATTACCTGTCATGAAACAATATAAAACGTTATTCAGTGCGTTGGCAATGTCGGCAGTGCCGATATTGTGCGCCGCTCAACATATTCAACCCGGATATATAGATTGGGGCACCACCGGATCGGACTTTCCGGCAGCCCTTCAATCATGGCAAAAAGGCGACAAATGGAGTGAAGATGATAATTTCTTTATCTCACGGGTTAAGCCGAAGATGCGATTTCGCAATGCAGCCACTCAGGTCAATCCTGCGCTCGATGAGAGCAATGATAAAAACCTGATATTCTGGGTGCCAATAAATAATTCTGACTACAATGCCCTTCCGGATGGAGTCTTTGACAGTGAGGTATTCCCGATGTGGTCATATATCACTCACTATGGCAACTGGTCGACCTCTCTTGTGCGAATGCCCGGCAATTTCATAGATGTGGCTCATAAGAACGGAGTGCCGGTAAGTGTAGTCGCAGCCGTGCCTTTTGGCAAGATTACGACTCCATGGAAAAATGCCCTCAACACGCTTGTAGAGACCGGACCTGAGAAAATGGCTGATTTTCTGCAATATTATGGTGTGGACGGATTGGGCTACAATTCAGAATTTCTTTCCGATGCATCAATTCCTCAGAATTTAGCCACTTACCATGGTACGCTTATAAAACTTCTGAAGAAATCCGGACGTATGCCTTTAGCCGAAAATATATGGTATGACGGCACCAACGTCAATGGCAAAATAACGTTTGACCAGGGTTTGGGTGATCACAATGCGCCCTTATGGGGAAGTGCAGATGAAGTGAAGACCTCTCTCTTCTTCAATTACAATTGGAATGAACCCGACTTGCTGTCAAGTACAGTGGATAATGCCCGAAAGTTTGGCAGGACTCCCCTGGACCTTTATTGTGGCATCAACATGCAGGGCAAAGAACCCCTTGACCGCACCAACGGAGTATGGACGTTGCTTAAGGACTATCCCCTCTCGATAGGACTCTGGGGTGCACATTCAAAAAACATGTTTTTTGAGAGCAGAGCAGAGAAGGGCACGGATCCGGAAATGAAGCAGCGCGTCTACCTGCAACGTGTGGAAAGATGGTTTACCGGGGGCAGTCGAAATCCGGTTAATTCTCCGGCCATCAACAACTCCATGAAAATAGCCGCTGATAATTACGACTTTTTCGGTATGTCGAAGTTGATGTCTGCACGTTCGGCTCTCAGCTGGGACTTGAGTGAAGAACCGTTTTATACCTATTTCAACCTCGGCAACGGACGTTTTTTCAACTTCCGGGGCATACGTCAGCATTCCAAAGAATGGTACAATATAGGCATGCAAGACTACCTGCCGACATGGATGTGGTGGTTTGCTAATAAATTTATGGGTCGCACGCCGGCCGACGTCTCCACTGCCGGACTGGATGCTGAATACACTTGGGATGATGCATGGATCGGCGGTTCGCTGCTCCGTGTCTTCGGAACATCCTCCGACGAATACTTGCATCTCTTTAAGATGGACTTTGACTTGAAACGCGGTGATATTATAACTATCAGATATAAAGTAGTTTCAGGTGCTACCGATATGACGTTGGCTCTCTCTACCGTAGGCAATGAAGCCAACCCGGTCGTTGAGTCAAAACTTAAGGTTATCAAGAAAGAAGAAATTGTAGCCGGTGCGTGGAATAAAGTATCACTCAAGCTTGATACTGAATTGTCAGCCCTTGAAAACAAACGACTTGCAATGGTAGCACTTCACTTCACCGGTGCTGACAAACTTGACCTGCGTCTCGGCGAATTTTCAATCGTGCGAGGCAATGCCACCTCAGCGACCCCTGCGAAGCCCGTTATCGAAAGTGCATCTCTCCTTGCTGCCAATGCTTCCGGAGCCGACGGAAAGATAATATTTAATATGCCTAACAATAAGGGAAATGACGTCTGCTATAATATAGATGTGCAGACATCCCTCTTCAAGATATACTCCCAGCAGAAAGGCAGCACCCCGGTATTGATGGGCATGACACCCTCATGGGCCGGCATGATCTACGCTGCTCCTTTAGATAATACCGTTTCCGACGCACAGGTGAGATTTGGCGTATCTGCCATGTCACTTGATATGTCTTCTGAGTCAGATATTGCTTGGAGCAAATATTACGCCATCGATGATATGTATGAGATAAATGACGATATCATCATCGACAAGCCCCTCATCTCTATCGGCCAACCCTTCAGCATATCATACGCTGATCCTTGCCATGAAGCGGCCGACTGGATTTTAGAGGATTCAGAAGGTAACAAAGTCGCCTCCTCCGATAATTCCGTCTCACTTGATATCGCGTCAGGCCTGGCACATGCAGGCAATTATGACCTTACAGTGACGGGATATGTATCCGGCGAGGAAGGCAGAGTAAAGGCAACGCGCAGACTGCCGGCATTTGTCCAGGTTATGGATGAGAGCAAAGGTAATCTGCCTGAGATCAAATCATTTGTAGCGGATGGTCAGTCGGACGCAATCCGTATCGATCCGGGCGATGAGATCAAGTTTGAATATGAGAACGAGATCAACGATGGCACCATATCTCGCGGCATACGCGTAAATGGTCCCGGTCTCGGCTTTAATATGTCTGAGTCAGGCTATAACGAGGGAGACCCCTTCTCTATATCATTCTGGATCAAACCGGATGGCTTTGATAATAACGCGCTGCATCTTTTGAGTATAAGAGATAAGGGCGACAAATGGGCCAACAACAACTGGGGCTGGTTTTGGAATACACTCAATCCCGACGGCACCTTCTCTGAATTCAAGATACGGGACACCAGCAACTTTACCATCGATTATAATTTCGGAGATGTGAAACTCCAAGCCGGTGTTTGGCAGCATTTGACCTATGTGTTTGACTTTAATAAAGCCGGTGGTGTGATGCCGTCACTATATCTCAATGGCAAACAAGTGCCTTTGCAGTCATACATGCGCGATGATATGGAATTCTCCGGAGACGAGATGGAATATGAGATCATGCTCTATCCCTGGCGTGCAGGAAATGTAGCGGCTGTGGGCGGTTTTCTCCACAATAGCGGTTCGATACGCGGCGCAGTGGATAATTTCATGTACTGGGACAAGGCACTCAATGCCGAAGAAGCAGCGACAGCAATGGGTAGCATAAGTGGTGACAAACTGCCTTCCGGTCTTCACGGATATATTGACTTTGAGTCAGACGCTTTGCCGGGCGGAAAATTTGTAAATCAGGGCAGTGGCCAATTTGAAGCCGGCATCCATGATTACGCCGCCTCAGAAGAGGAGGGTCAAGGCACGCTTGTATGGCAGGAACCCGAATATTGTCCCGGTGCTCCCTTCGTAGACGGAGCCACATCGGTCATCTCTACTTCTTTGGAATGGAAGACACCCGGAGCTATAGTAGTGTCACAATCAGGAGATATGACGAGTGGCTCTTCAACGATGCGCTTCCCTGTGGCCGGCAGATATGAGATAGGTCTCAGTCTGAATAATGCTTACGGTAAGACAGAAAAATATGTAGCTGTATCCGTAGGAGATGCCGACCACGTAGAGGAAATCGCAGAGGATACCGGAATGAGAGTGTCTCCCAATCCGTTCGAATCAGAGATCAATCTGACTCCGTCAGCCGCCGGCTCATACGTGATAACCCTTCACGATATGTCCGGCAGAACAGTGGGCAGATGGGCTGCGACGATGACGACAGGAGAGACATACACCATCGCTCCGCAAGTGGCAAGAGGAATTTATCTTCTGCAGATAGTGAAAGATGAAGAGAAAGCCACGACCTATAAACTCATAAGGAAATAAGCATTGAAAGCACGAAAAGTCGGCTTCTCATGAAGATTTTTGTGCAAATATGTGATTTTAAGAATAAAATATTTTGCTGAGAAAAAAAAATTGTCTAACTTTGTAACAGATATGTGGCACATCCTGTAAAGTTGCTAAAAAGATGCATTTAGCAATGATATGAGAACTGAGATGGCGGCCTCATATTGAAAAAGATAGAAAACGAGATTTTCAAAGTAAAAGAAAAAGAAACAGCCATGTCAAAAGTTTGTCAGATAACAGGCAAAAAGACGCAGGTGGGCAACAATGTATCTCACTCAAAGCGTCGCACGAAGCGTAAATTTGAAGTGAACCTTCACAAGAAGAAATTCTACTGGGTAGAGCAGGACATGTGGATTGAGCTCACAGTCTCCGCTCATGCACTTCGCACCATCAACAAAATCGGTTTGAATGCCGCTCTGAAGAGAGCTGAAAAAGAAGGCATTCTTGATTTTAAAGATATCGTAATCCTTTCACTCTAACACTTAGCAAATTATGGCAAAGAAAGCAAAAGGCAATCGAGTGCAAGTGATTCTCGAATGCACCGAACACAAGGCAAGCGGCATGCCCGGTATGTCACGCTATATCACTACCAAAAACCGTAAGAACACCCCGGGACGTCTGGAGTTGAAGAAATACAACCCGATCCTGAAAAAAATGACCATCCACAAAGAAATTAAATAATCGTCTGAACTATGGCAAAGAAAACCGTCGCGTCACTTCAGAAAGGCGAAGGACGCACATACAGTAAAGTCATCAAAATGGAGAAATCTCCCAAGACAGGCGCTTATGTCTTCAAAGAGGAGATGGTGCCCAACGAGGCTGTACAGGCAGCTCTCAAATAAGACCGAATTTTTCATAACTGTTATAAAGAGGGTGTGTCTGATATATTTAGACATACCCTCTTCTTATTCTTACCCACAAAATATTAAATCTCAATAGGGTATGCTCACGACTTTATCTTCCATTCATTCCCTCGGATTTTTCAGAACTACGGCTATAGCCCCCGTTGTGGCTCTCGCTGACCCGGACACGAATGCTGAAAATATTATTCAGGCCATCAAGGAGGCGCCAGTAAGCGACCTCTATGTTTTCCCTGAACTTTCCATAACCGGCTATACGTGTGGCGACCTGTTCAATCAATCAGTATTGCTCGACGCTGCTGAAAGAGCCATAGGTAAGATTTTAGAATTTTCCAAGTCAGTTGATGCCCTTATCGTGATTGGAGCACCGGTCAGAAACGGTGCCCACCTTTACAATTGTGCCGTGGCGGTTGAAGGCGGGGAGATAAGGGCTATCGTGCCGAAGACCCACATCCCGAATTACAACGAGTTTTATGAGAAGCGCTGGTTTGACACCCCCTATTCTGCTGATGCAGCCGTCGCGGAAAAATTCAATAATCAGATAATCTGCCATAAGGGAGTAAGGATAGGTATGGAAATCTGTGAGGATCTGTGGGTGCCGGAGCCTCCGTCGGGGCGTCTCTCAAAACTTGGTGCGGAGATAATCGTCAACTTGTCGGCTTCAAATGAAGTGCTTGGCAAACATCGTTATCTTCTCGACTTGATCAAACATCAGTCGGCGCGGTGTCGTTGCGGATACATCTACGCGTCAGCAGGAACGGGTGAATCCTCCACTGATCTTGTATTTGCCGGCAATGCCATTATCGCGGAAGATGGTACTATCCTTGCTGAGTCTCCGAGGTTTAAGCGTGGGCTAATATCTGCGACAGCGGATATAGACGTGGAGAAATTAAGAAATGACCGACGAAAATTCAATTCCTTTGCAGAAGATATGTCTTCAGGTGGAATTACAGAAAATCTCCTTAGTAGCTTGCCTTCGAATGAAAAATCCATACAGATAGATGAGGTAAAGGGTGAGAAAATATCACCGCAAATACTACGACCCGTTGACGGACATCCTTTTGTGCCGGCCGACAAAACGCATAAGGATGAGAATTGCAGCGAGATCATAGAGATACAATGCTGGGGACTTCGGCAACGTCTTGAGGCCATCAGGTGCCGGAAGATAGTGGTGGGCATCTCCGGAGGTCTTGACTCTACATTAGCACTCCTTGTGGCCGTGCGGACATTTGATAATATGGGTCTTGACCGCAAGGGAATTTACGGTATTACCATGCCGGGACTGGCCACGACCAACCGCACTCACGACAATGCCTGGAAGCTTATGGAACTGCTTGGCGTCACTGCGTTGGAGATTCCGATTGGCAAGGCAGTGGCGCAACACTTTGAAGACATATCTCATGACGAGTCTGTGCATGACGCCACCTACGAGAACAGCCAAGCTCGAGAGCGTACACAAATACTGATGGACTATGCCAATAAGACCGGAGGCATCGTGTTAGGCACCGGAGATTTGTCGGAACTTGCGCTTGGATGGGCTACTTATAATGGCGACCACATGTCGATGTATGGCATCAATGCCTCCATCCCCAAGACACTTGTGAAGCATCTTGTGGGATGGTTTGCAGAAAGAGCGGAGAATGAGGATCTCAAAAAGGTGCTTGAAGATATCATCGACACACCGATTAGTCCGGAACTCGTTCCTGCCGACAATGAAGAAGAGATTGCGCAGAAGACCGAAGAGTTGGTGGGTCCCTATGAGTTGCATGACTTCTTCCTATATCACACCTTACGCAACGGCTTTTCACCCAATAAGATATATAATCTTGCCGTAAAGGCGTTTGAAAACGAGTATTCACCGGAGATTATTCTTAAATGGATGAATAACTTCTATCATCGCTTTTTCACTCAGCAGTTCAAACGGAGCTGTATGCCTGACGGTCCGAAAGTGGGTAGTGTCTGTCTGTCTCCTCGTGGTGACTGGAGAATGCCCTCCGACGCACTTTCCTCTCTTTGGAAAAGAGACATTCCCAAATAGGAGCCTTCAAGGCTACAATTTTTGCAGGATAGGCTCTGAAATGAATTCCATTTTGAAATTTTTTGATTATATTTGTCTATTGAATCGGCGACGAAAGTGCAGATAACAACAATAGATAAATAAGACATCATGGAAGAGGAAGTCAAAAGAGCAGCGGAAGTGCTTTCAAAAGGTGGCATAATCCTTTATCCCACAGATACGATATGGGGGATAGGGTGCGATGCCACGAATGCGGAGGCAGTGGCGCGTATATACGCCCTTAAGCAGCGTTCCGACTCCAAATCAATGCTGGCCTTAGTGTCTGACATAGCGATGCTTGAACGTTGGGTAGATGTCATCCCGGAGGCGGCTGAGATGTTGATAGACGTTGCAGTCGACCCGCTGACAATTATCTATGATCATCCGCGCGGAGTCGCCGCTAATCTTGTGGCTGAAGACGGTTCTTTAGGTATTCGGATTTCTCGAGATCCCTTCTGCCAACGACTCTGCCGACGCTTGAAAAAACCGGTGGTGTCAACCAGCGCCAATATTTCCGGACAAAAAGCACCGGCAGTATTCAAGGATATAGATCCTGAAATAATCGAGAAGGTGGACTATGTAGTTGGCTTGAGACATGATGAGCAACACAATTTGAATAAGCCCAGTGAGATTATTAAAGTAACCGACAGCGGGGTAATCAAAGTGATAAGATGAGAGGCAAACTGGTAAGCATAACTCGTCAAAGACTGAAGTATATCTTTGCAGACTGGGCATCCACGATGTTCGGGTGGCTTATCTTCAATATCATCCGCTATTCAATCATCGGAATAGGTATCGACCAAGTGCCTTTAATCGATTATTTATGCTCCACAACTTTGGTAATCGAACAGATAGTAATCCCCTTGGTGACATTGGGGGTATTCTGGCTCTCCGGTTTTTATAATCACCCCTTTGACAAGTCGAGATTGGATGAACTGTCAGTGACAGCATTTTCATCGGCCTTCAACACGGTATGGATATATCTTGCTCTGCTTATCAACGACCAGATCTACGGCAGGGCCAAAGGCTATGAATTAGTGATAGTTCTCTTTCTCTGCCTCTTTACATTCACATATATCTGCCGGCTTCTTATTACCAATCATGCCGTAAAGCACTTCAGCGATTCCCGCTGGGGCTTCAACACCATTATGGTGGGTGACACAGACTCGGCTATTGAGATAGCAGACAGACTGCGTAATTCTCAGACCAAATTAGGGTATAATGTAATAGCCCACTTGCCGATAGCCGGTGAGAAATCATCCACTCGCACGCATGCCACTATAGATGAAGCCAAACTGGAGAAGATGTGTCGCTCAGGTCAGATAGATCAGATCATTCTGGCCATGGAGACTCAGGATCAGGATAAATTATTGGGTCTTATCTATAAATTAGTACCCTATAACGTGCCGGTGCGTCTGGCTCCTACCCTACTATCTTTATTGAGCAGTAAGATAAGGCTTAACGATGTATATGCCGAACCCTTTGTAGATATCACCTCACCGGCTGTGTCGGAATTTACCAAGAATTTCAAGCGTACAATGGATGTAATATTGTCAGCATTGGCCTTGGTAATCCTCTCGCCCGTGATGGGAGTCTTCGCGCTCGCAGTAAAAAGCACTTCCAAGGGACCGGTGCTCTACAAGCAGGAGCGCATAGGGTATCATCAAAAACCATTTAAGATTTTAAAATTTCGGAGTATGCGCACTGATGCGGAAGCAGCCGGACCTCAACTCAGCAGCGATGATGACGCGCGTATCACTCCGATAGGACACACGATGCGAAAATATCGGATTGACGAACTGCCTCAATTCTGGAATATACTTAAAGGAGATATGTCGCTTGTCGGCCCGCGTCCGGAAAGAGAGTTCTACATACGCCAGCTTGTGGAAAAAATTCCCTACTACACATTGCTGCATCAGGTGCGTCCCGGACTGACCTCATGGGGAATGGTGAAATACGGCTATGCCAAGACCATTGATGAGATGATCAAGCGTTCACAGTTTGATATAATATACCTCTCCAACATGTCTATTTCGATGGATGTGAAGATTATGCTTCACACCATCAATACGGTAATCTCCGGAAAGGGAGTTTAGAGGATAATTTCAGGGACAGACAGAAAGACAGGTATAAAACAGAGTTGGTACAGAAGGATAACGAATAACAAGGTGATATGGCATATCAGGAGACACATAACAGATTTACAGACGCATGGATGAAGGTTGTGCTTTGGCGCGAGCATCATATCAAGGAGAGCACCTTCATGGTGTTTCTTGCTTTGCTTGTGGGTCTGATATGCGGATTTGCCGCCCAACTTCTCAAGACCCTTATTCACCTGATTTCCGGTGCATTGACAGCACATCTCAGTGAGACTCATGCCAACTGGATATATCTTGCCTATCCCTTTATCGGCATTATCATTGTGACCCTCTTTGTGAGATATATCGTAAAGGATAACATCTCACACGGCGTGACACGAGTGCTCTTTGCCATCTCTCAGCGCAAGTCACGCCTGAAGAAGAAAAACATGTATGCCTCGCTGGTGGCCTCTTCTATCACCATAGGCTTCGGCGGTTCAGTCGGTGCCGAGGGTCCGATAGTCTTCACGGGCGCAGCGATCGGAAGTAATATTGGCCAGGCATTCAGAATGTCGCCCAAAATTCTCATGATATTGGTGGGTTGCGGCGCTGCCGCCGGTATAGCCGGTATCTTCCGTGCACCCATCGCCGGTATGCTATTCACTCTTGAGGTGTTGATGATAGACTTCACCGGAGCTACAGTCATGCCTCTGCTTATCAGCTCTATCACGGGAGCAACTGTAGCCTATATCCTTGAGGGTTATAATGCGGAGTTCTTCTTTTCTCAGAGCGAACCCTTCTTCACGAGCAAAATACCGTATACTATCCTGCTCGGCATAGCCTGTGGATTTATCTCCTTATATTTCACACGCATGATGTTTGCCATGGAGGGATTGTTCGGAAAACTCAGACATCCGTATATCAAGATACCGGTGGGTGGCTTCATCCTGGCGGCACTGATCTTTCTCTTTCCGCCTCTTTATGGTGAGGGATATGGCGCAATCAACAATCTTCTGGAGGGCAACAATGCCTCTATTGTAGATGGCACATTCTTCTATCTTGACAGAAATTCGGTATGGTTTATCGCGATATATATCGGTGCCATCATCCTGACAAAAGTATTTGCGACGAGCGCCACAAACGGTGCCGGAGGAGTGGGCGGCACATTTGCGCCGTCTCTTTTCGTAGGCGCAATGACCGGATTTCTTTTCGCCTACTGCCTGAATAATCTGGATCTTGGCATACAATTGAGCAACAAGAACTTCGCTCTTATGGGGATGGCAGGAGTGATGAGCGGAGTGATGCACGCGCCGCTTATGGCCATCTTCCTCACTGCGGAGATGACCGGCGGATACAATCTGTTCCTTCCGCTTCTTATAGTCTCCACGCTTTCTTATATGACTATAAGGATATTCGAGCCTTACAGTATCTATTCAATGCGTCTGGCGAAGAAGGGAGAACTTATGACCAATGAAAAAGATCAGGCTGTGCTGACACTTCTTAAGATTGATAATCTGATAGAGAAAGACTGCACACCGGTGAAGCCGGAAATGACGCTTAAAGATATGGTGAGCATCATCTCCAAATCAAGTCGCAATATCTTCCCCGTGATAGATGACTCCGGCACACTGAAGGGTATAGTCTTGCTTGATGACATACGCAACATAATGTTTCGATCGGACCTCTATCGCAAGATGACCGTAAGCCGGTTTATGGCAATGCCTCCCGCAAAGATTGACATCCACGACTCGATGGACCACGTGATGAAGACGTTTGATAAGACAAATGCCTGGAACCTTCCGGTGGTAGACAATGGCAAATACGTGGGCTTCGTCTCCAAATCCAAGATATTTAATTCTTACCGAAGAGTGTTGAGACACTATTCGGATGATTGAACCACAATATGACAAAAGAAGAATTTAAGATAGTATTTTTCGGCACTCCCGAATTTGCCGTAACGAGCCTTGACAAGCTTGTCAGCAATGATTACAATATTTCTGCAGTGGTGACGATGCCTGACAAAATAGCAGGCAGAGGTCATAAACTGATAGAAAGCGACGTTAAGCGGTATGCCAAAGAGAAAGGACTCCGTATACTCCAACCCGAGAAACTTAAAAATCCGGAGTTTGTAGAAACGTTGCGAGAGATTGACGCTGATCTTTTTATTGTGATTGCATTTCGGATGCTTCCGGAGGTGGTTTGGCTGATGCCGCGCTTGGGCACATTTAATCTGCACGCCTCCTTATTGCCCAAATATAGAGGAGCAGCCCCAATCAATCATGCTGTGATGAATGGTGAGACGGAAACGGGTATCACTACTTTCTTCCTTCGCCATGAGATAGACACCGGTGATATCATAATGCAGCAATCCATAGATATTGATGAGGATGAGAACGTAGGGTCAGTACACGACCGTCTGATGGAGATAGGTGCGGATGCCGTGCTGAAGACTGTGGATGATATCATCAAAGGCTCACTGCAGACTCGCCCTCAGCCGGAAGGTACATTTACTCCTGCTCCGAAAATTTTTAAAGACACATGCAAGATAAATTGGCACCGTCCGGCCAAAGATATTCATAATCACGTAAGAGGACTGTCTCCCTATCCGGCTGCATGGACCGAAATGGTTAGCGAGGATGGACATCGTGCCGACCTGAAGATATTTGCAACTGCATACAGAATTTTACCGGAAATGGAAAAGCTTCTTCCCGGAGAGATAAAGATAGAGAAGGGAAGAATGTTTGTGGGTACCGGTGACAGACCGATTGAAATATTATCGCTGCAGCCGGCCGGTAAAAAACGAATGGACACGAGTGCGTTCACGCTCGGTTATCATCCTGTCAAAATGGAATGACATGAGTGAGACAGACACTATACGCTATACCTCAGCGAAGAGAATTGTCAGTACTCTTCTTGACATTGTCTCCGGTCATGGAGTAAAGGAGGCAGTATGCTCTCCGGGGTCGCGCAATATTCCGTTATTGATTGGTATTCACGGCAGTGATATTGATTACAGGATGGTGACTGATGAGCGTTCTGCTGCTTTTATCGCTCTTGGAGTGTCGATTACCTCCAATCGTCCGGTGATGCTGATATGCACGTCGGGCACGGCACTTCTCAATTATGCCCCGGCTGTGGCAGAAGCCTTTTATCAAGGTAGGCCACTGATTGTGGTCAGTGCTGACCGTCCGGAGGAATGGATTGACCAGGATGACTCGCAGACTATCCGGCAGACCGGTGCTCTCAGGAATATCGTGAAGAAATATTACGATATCAGCGACAGAGATATCGACGGTGCTGATGGTGTATGGTATGCAGAAAGGATATTCAATGACGCCATGCTTACGGCTTTGGCAGACAAGAAAGGACCGGTGCATATCAACATAAGGATGGCTGCGCCGCTTGAAAAGAGTGTGCCCCGCGATACTTTCTCCCCATCACGCCTTATTGAGTCTGTTCCGGTATTGACAGAACCGGACCGCAAGACAATAAAGCGTCTTGCCGAGATAGCAGTTGACCGCCGCATAATGCTCGTAGCGGGCTTTATGCTCCCCGATGCGCGAACCAACACAGCAGTCAATAAATTCAGGCAACATGGCAACGTCGTGGTGATGGCGGAAACAATCTCCAACCTGCATCTCCCCGCACAAGATTATGTCATAGACACCCTCCTACATAATAACAACCCTGAGTATCCGGAACTTATAATATCAATCGGAGGAGCTCTGGTATCGCGGATGCTTAAAGAGTATCTTCGAGGCATACCGGACAAAACCAACCTTCTTCATTGGAGTGTCGGCTACAACCACACGACGGTGGATTGCTTTAAATCGTTGACCTCCACAATAGAGTGTCATCCGGGACTATTCATCTCGCGCTTAAGCGCAGAAATGGCTCATATTCTCCGTAAGAGGGGCAAACAATCGCTGCAAAATGATTATTCCGAGAATGTCAACGAGAGGCGGCTACGTGCTATGGAGAGCATAGACCGAGACACTGATGAGCTGGGATGGTCGGAAGCGCGAGCCTTCAAATACTTGATGTCATCACTCCCGGCAAAGGATAACGTATGCATCTCCAACGGCACACCCATACGCTATGCTCAGTTATTCACCCGGAGTCTGCAGCACGCTCAATTCTGCAATCGCGGTGTCTCAGGCATCGACGGAAGCACCTCAACGGCTGTTGGTTGCTCTTTAGGTTTTAAGGGTCGGACCTGGCTCATCTCCGGAGATATGTCATTGTCATACGATATCAACGGCCTTCACGCAGCTCTTTGCAATAAAGCAAATCTCAATGTCATTGTCATATCCAATGGGGGCGGTGGCATCTTCAGGTATATCAAGTCATCAAGAGATCTTGAGATTAGAGATGAGATATTATGTCGCAATGACGGACCGGATATAAGAAAATTAGCCGACCTATATTCATTTGAATATTATATGGCAGATAATTTGGCGGATTTGCAGTCGAATATCGATAGGATGAAAAATTCAGCCGAAAGATCGATGCTTGAAGTTAAGGTAAACGCCATGCAGAGTGCGGAGATATTACGCAGACTGCTTCAACCTTAACACAATTGTCTTATATATATATAACTTTCAGAAATTTTAAAACATACAAACTATATGAGAACTTGGTCTACAATAAAGGAATATACAGACATTCTCTTTGAGCGCTGCGGAAAGGTGGCCAAAATCACCATTAATCGCCCGAAAGTATATAATGCGTTTCGTCCCCTGACAAATCAGGAGATGCTTGACGCCATGCGGATATGCCGTGAAGACAATAATATTCGCGTGGTGATACTTACAGGCGCAGGTGACAAGGCATTTTGCAGTGGCGGCGATCAGCATTACAAAGGTCACGGAGGGTATGTAGATGCCGACGGCACACCCCGTCTCAATGTGCTTGACCTTCACAAGGCCATCCGCTCTCTCCCAAAACCTGTGATTGCAATGGTGAATGGCTACTCTATCGGTGGCGGCAATGTTTTGAATGTGATATGCGATCTCTCAATAGCCTCAGAGAATGCGCGGTTCGGGCAGACGGGTCCGAAGGTAGGCAGCTTTGACGCCGGCTTCGGCAGCAGTTATCTTGCCCGTTGTGTCGGACAGAAGAAGGCTCGCGAGATATGGTTCTTATGCCGTCAGTATACAGCCCGAGAGGCTTTGGAGATGGGTATGGTGAATGCGGTAGTGCCCTTTGACCGTCTGGAAGATACTACTATGGAATGGTGTGACGATATCATCAAGCGTTCTCCGTTAGCTATCCGAATGGTGAAGCGTGCCCTCAATGCAGAGCTCGACGGCCAGCACGGCATTATGGAGTTTGCCGGTGATGCCACTCTGATGTATTACTTGATGGAGGAGGCACAAGAGGGCAAAAATGCCTTCCTGGAGAAAAGAGATCCTGACTTCGAACAATTTCCGATGTTCCCCTGATATATGCGACTTGCAATAGCTCCCTATATGCTTAAAATGGCTCACCCGTGCGGCACTTCACGCGGAGTGCTGACCGAGAAGCCTACTTATTTCATCAAGATATTTGATGAGCGCAATCCGGAGATATATGGTCTGGGAGAATGTGCTGTTTTCCCGGGCCTCTCTCCGGAGGCCGACCACAGATATGAGTATAAACTCATAGAACTGCTTGCCAATATCGCTATCGGCAGACCAACCGACCTTTCGCGTCATTCATCCATCCAATTCGGACTTGAGCAGGCTCTGCGTGATTTTGCCGGAGGGGGTAAAGGTATCTATTTCCCTTCGGAATTTACAGCCGGTAAAGAGCAGATCCTTATAAACGGACTCGTATGGATGGGCAAGTATGATGAAATGCTTGAGCGTCTTGACCGTAAGATCAATGAGGGATTTAAGTGTATTAAAATAAAGATCGGTGCCATATCATTACAAGAGGAACTGGATCTTATAAAGCATATCCGCAACAATTACACTTCTGACCAAATCACAATCCGCGTTGATGCTAATGGAGGGTTCAATATGGAGAATGTCTTTCCGGTGCTCAAGCATCTTGCAGATCTGGAGGTGCATTCCATAGAGCAGCCTATCCCGGCGGGTAATTCTGAGCTGATGGCTTTCGTCAGCAAATTGTCGCCGGTGCCGGTTGCGCTCGACGAGGAATTGATCGGCATTCATGATACGGATGAGAAGCGTCGGCTTCTGGATGAGATATCGCCCGCTTACATTATCCTCAAGCCTGCTCTCTGCGGAGGCTTTTCCGGGGCAGAAGAATGGATCTCAATTGCTACGGAAAGGAATATCGGATGGTGGATCACGTCTGCGCTTGAGTCAAATATAGGGTTGAATGCCATAGCACAATGGACAGCATATTTAGGCGCGTCGGGTTACCAGGGACTGGGCACCGGAGGAGTATACTCAAATAATATTGCCACTCCGATATATCTGGAGGGAGAGTCTTTAAAGTACAATCCGGGCATGATGATCGATAGAAGTGCAATAGCGGCACTTGATTGGAAAGAATAAGGCTTTCTGTCTCATTAGAATGAATTTATGACTTATCCTGAATTTATAGAAGAATGGAGCAACGACAGTCTCTACATAGAGCAACAGACGTCGGGCTCTACAGGCATACCCAAAGTCATAAGCCTCTCCAAAGCATTGATGGCCCGGAGCGCCGATAGATCCATTCAATATTTTCATATCGACCCGTCATGGCGCCTTCACAGTTGTATATCCCCCGACTATATCGGCGGAAAAATGGTGGCTGTTCGCTCCATTCTTTCCAAATGCGAATTTACGTATGAGACGCCTTCGAACACACCGGTGATTTGTGGCGGAGAATGTGATGTTGACCTTGTATCCGTTGTGCCCTCACAGATGGTATATATTCTTGATCATCCGGAAGAATTTCGAAGAGTAAAAAGGTATCTCATCGGTGGCGCACCTCTCCCCTATGGCATGGCTGAAATGATTAGAGACCGTCATCTTGAGGCCTGGGAATCATACGGGATGACTGAGACAGCCTCACACATAGCCCTTCGCCATATCGGACATGAAAACTCCTTTCATCCGTTACCCGGCATAGAATTAAGTGCCAATCAAGAGCAATGCCTTGTAATCAAAGGTATATATGATGAGGATATCATAACAAATGATTTGGTGTGCTTTACACAGGACGGTGGTTTTAATATTATCGGAAGGAAGGATAACGTCATTATCTCCGGAGGGAAAAAGATCTCACCGGAAGGCGTGGAGCAGAAGATACAGCAGATCTTGAAGCTTGATGAGCCGATAGTTTTGGTCGGAGTGCCGGATCCGAAATGGGGACAAAAGATAGTATTATACGTAGAAGGCACACCCGTGAGCGCTGCAGAAGCGCGCATGATGCTGCAAACTTTGCGCGCCAATCTTGAGGGCTGGGAATGTCCCAAAGGGATTTATTTTGTAGACTCACTTGCACGAACACCCAACGGCAAAATCTTGCGCAAAATTCCATAAAGGGGGTATAAACAAAGAGGTATTGAGCAAGATAAATTAACATTTTGGCAAACATAGTGTTTATCTACGCATAAAATTTGTATTATATCCTTATATTTTGTAACTTTGTAATCACAAAAATTAAGACCCCATCTCGGAAGAAATGTTAAAGAAGTCTACTCTTGACGATATAATCTCAAAAGATATGTCAGAACTCTGGTCTGCCTTGCAGCCGGAGGAAAAGCGTATTATAACTGAGAATTTCACTGTTCGCACTTATAAGAAAAACGAAGTTATATACGAGGAGAAGCAGACTCCCGAGATGTTGTTTTGCCTTCTCTCGGGTAAGGTTAAGATGTACAAAGCCGGTATAGGTGACAGAGTGCAGATATTGAGATTGTATCGCCCCGTGCAGTATTTCGGTTATCGCGCATACTTCGCAAAAGAGAATTACGTCTCTTCGGCAGCCGCATTCGAACCATCCAAGATTGGAATGGTACCCATGAAAATCGTTGAGCAGCTGATACGTCAGAATAATGACCTGGCAATGTTTTTCATTCACGAGCTGTCGCGCAACTTAGGTGGCTCCGACTCGAAAATTGTGAGCCTTACCCAAAAGCATATACGCGGACGTCTTGCCGAGTCGCTTCTTATGCTGATGGACAACTACGGGCTGGAGGATGATGACACTACTCTGAAGATATATATGAGCCGTGAGGATCTGGCAAATCTATCGAATATGACTACCTCCAATGCCATCCGAACTCTGACAGCATTTGCTCAGGAGAAACTGATACTCGTGGATGGACGTCGCATCCGCATCATCAACGAGCCTCAATTGCGTAAAATTTCAAAATTCGGTTAAAATTACAGAACGGTTTGTAAACATGCCGAAGGCATGTCCGTACTTCGCCGCTACACTGTTTGTAAACATGCCGAAGGC
>CAYVZJ010000033.1:1653-28207 GCA_964456155.1 uncultured Sangeribacter sp. | reverse complement strand
CCCCGACACTTCACCGTCTCGGTATCCAGGCCTTCCAGCCGAAGATGATCGAGGGTAAGGCTATCCAGCTGCATCCGCTTGCATGTACCGCCTTCAACGCCGACTTTGACGGTGACCAGATGGCTGTCCATCTTCCGCTCGGCAACGAGGCTATTCTTGAGGCTCAGATGCTCATGCTCGGCGCTCACAACATCCTCAATCCCGCCAACGGTGCGCCTATCACAGTGCCTTCGCAGGACATGGTGCTCGGCCTTTACTACATCACCAAGCTCCGTAAGGGAGACATGGGTGAGGGCTCCGTATTCTACGGTCCGGAAGAGGCTGAGATCGCTTACAATGAAGGCAAGGTAACCCTTCATGCTCCCGTCACCATTCTCGTAGACGACGTAGATGAAGAGGGCAAGCCCGTAAAGGTGCTTAAGAAAGATACCTCTGTAGGCCGCGTGCTTTTTAATCAGTACGTGCCCAAAGAGATAGGATATGTCAATGAGATTGTGTCAAAGAAGTCACTGCGTAATATCATCGGTAAGGTGATCAAAACTTGCGGTGTGACTCGTTCGGCTCAATTCCTTGACGACATCAAAAACCTCGGATACAAGATGGCATTCCGTGGCGGCTTGAGCTTCAACCTCGGCGACGTCATCATTCCGGAAGAAAAGGCTGCCATGGTGGCTGAAGGTAATGCTCAGGTAGAGGAAATCATGAGCCAGTATCAGACCGGCTTTATCACTGCTCAGGAGCGTTACAATCAGGTGATCGATGTATGGACACACGTCAACAATGAGCTTGTAAACACTCTGATGAAGCAGATGGAGTCTGACCAGCAGGGCTTCAACTCAGTTTACATGATGCTTGACTCCGGTGCCCGTGGTTCTAAAGACCAGATCCGTCAGCTTTCCGGTATGCGTGGTCTTATGGCCAAGCCTCAGAAGGCCGGTGCAGAGGGTGGTCAGATCATCGAAAACCCGATTTTGGCCAACTTTAAAGAGGGTCTCTCCGTGTTGGAGTACTTTATCTCAACTCACGGTGCCCGTAAGGGTCTTGCCGATACCGCGCTTAAGACAGCCGACGCCGGTTATCTTACCCGTCGTCTTGTAGACGTGGCTCATGACGTCATCATCAATGAGGAAGACTGCGGCACGCTCCGCGGACTCGTCTGCACAGAGATTAAGAACAACGAGGAAGTCGTGGCTTCTCTCAGCGAGCGAATACTCGGCCGCGTGTCAGTGCATGACGTTGTCGATCCGTATACCAATGAGGTTATCGTGCATGCCGGTGAGGAAATCACCGAAGCTGCAGCCGACCGTATCGAGAAGAGCCCGATTGAGTCTGTAGAAATTCGTTCGGTGCTCACCTGCGAATCCAAGAAGGGTGTCTGCGCCAAGTGTTATGGTCGCAACCTCTCCACCCACCGTATGGTGCAGAAGGGTGAGGCTGTAGGCGTCATCGCAGCCCAGTCTATCGGTGAGCCGGGTACTCAGCTTACACTCCGTACATTCCACGTCGGTGGTGTGGCCGGTAACGTTGCAGCCGTTAAGGATGTGACAGCCCGCCACGAAGGTCGTCTTGAAATCGACGAGCTCCGTACGGTCAAGAATAAAGACGGCGTGGATATCGTAGTAGGTCGTATGGCTGAAATGCGCATCATTGAGCCTAAGTCAGGCATCGTGCTCACCACGGCTAATATACCTTACGGTTCGAAGCTCTTCTTCCAGGACGGTGCTACCGTGCATAACGGTGACATGATCTGCGAATGGGACCCCTTCAATGCCGTTATCCTTACGGAAGATGCCGGTAAGGTACATTTCGAGAACCTTATAGAGGGTGTCACTTACCGTATTGAGTCTGACGAGGCTACCGGTCTGCGTGAGAAGATTATCATCGAGTCGAAAGACCGTACTAAAGTGCCTGAGGCTCATCTTCTCGATAAGAACGGTCAGGAGATCCGCACATATTCACTCCCTGTGGGCGCTCACCTTCTCATTGAAGAGGGCGCGGAGGTCACTCCCGGTCAGGTATTTGTCAAGATACCGAGGGCATCCAATTCAGCAGGCGATATCACGGGCGGTCTGCCGCGTGTCACTGAGCTGTTCGAAGCGCGCAACCCGAGTAATCCCGCTGTAGTCAGCGAGATCGACGGTGAGGTGAAGTTCGGTAAGCTCAAACGCGGTAACCGCGAAATCAGCGTCACCAATAAGCTTGGCGAGACCAAGACCTACCTCGTACCCCTGTCCAAACAGCTCCTCGTGCAGGAAAACGACTACGTGCGTGCCGGCACACCGCTCTCTGACGGTGCTATCACTCCGAGCGATATCCTCAACATCAAAGGCCCCACAGCCGTTCAGGAATATATCGTCAACGAGGTGCAGGACGTATACCGTATGCAGGGTGTGAAGATCAATGACAAGCACTTTGAGGTAATCGTTCGCCAGATGATGCGTAAAGTCAACATCCTTGATCCGGGCGACACTCGCTTCCTCGAGCAGCAGGTAGTAGACAAGCGCGAGTTTATGGAGGAGAATGATAACATCTGGGGTAAGAAGGTAATCACCGATGCCGGCGATTCCCAGAACTATCTTGCCGGTCAGATTATCACAGTCCGCAAGCTTCGTGACGAGAACTCCGCTCTCAAGCGCAAGGACATGCGTATCATGACAGTGCGTGATGCCGTGCCTGCAACATCGGAGCAGGTGCTTCAGGGTATCACCCGCGCCGCATTGCAGACTTCAAGCTTTATGTCGGCAGCATCCTTCCAGGAGACGACGAAGGTGCTCAATGAGGCTGCCATCAACGGTAAGACTGACTACCTCGAGGGCATGAAGGAGAACGTAATCGTAGGTCACCTCATCCCGGCCGGTACAGGTCTGCGTGAGTACACCAAACTCGTCGTGGCCAACAAGGATGAAATCGAGGCACTCCAGATCACCGACGACCCCGCCACCATTATTGATGTAGAGGCCGAAGAGATTAAAGACAGTGTCCCCGTAGCCGACTAATCAGAAAAGACAACCAAGATTACAATCCGCAATAGGTAAGTAATCAATACCTAAATATAAAATAAAGGCGCGTCCCAATGAGACGTGCCTTTATTTTATTGTGAGCCATAAGAGCATGAATGGTTCTTACTATCAAAGCTCTAAGGAGTTCTCTTTCAATAAGAAGTCATATATACTAATAATAGTGATACCGGATTCATTTTGTAAAACGGGGGTATACTCTCCCAGAATGATAATCTTTTTAAAAGAGTCGTCAATCAGTTTGAGAGATGCTTCCTCCTGTCTAACTTTTTCTTCATTAATCATCCTGTATGCAGATTGGATATAATATCTTTTACTCCCATGATTACAAACAAAATCCACTTCATGATATTGTCTTGCTCTTTCACCATTATCGTTTCTCGTTTGTTTTTTTACTACTCCCACATCAACGTTAAAGCCTCGCGCAATGAGTTCATTGTATATGACATTTTCAAGTAGATGTGAGTATTCAATCTGTCTGAAATTTAAACGCATATTCCTTAGTCCACAATCAGTAAAATAGTACTTGTATGGACTATCAATATAGCGTTTCCCTTTGATGTCATATCTGCTTGCTTTCTCCATTAGAAATGAATCACAAATGTATTCTAGGTAGTTTACGATAGTATTTCTACTTACTTTTTCATGCTTTACACTCATAAAAGTGTTAGTAAGTTTTGTAGAGTTGGTGAGTCCTCCGATAGAAGACGCAAGGATGTCAAGCAATTCATCAATAACTTGAGTATTTCGAATTTTATATCGCTCTAAAATGTCCCTTATATAGGTGTTTTCAAAAAGAGCGTTTAATATCTCAACCTTTTCCTCATGAGTTTGCTTAAGCACCACCTGAGGAAGCCCTCCGTATATCATATAATCTCTAAGAGCATCTTCTTTTTTCTTATCAACGGTAGTTATATACTCACTGAAAGAAAGGGGATGTAGTTTGACTTCCTCTCCTCGTCCTGCAAATTCTGTACGTACTTGTTTTGAGAGAAATCTTGCATTACTTCCTGTGACATATACATCTGCATTAGGCATGTCAAGATAGCTATTTAGTACGTCTTCAAATTCCGGCACGAGCTGTATCTCATCTATCATGATATAGTGCATTTTCCCGTCAGTCAACTTAGCGTCAATATATTCAAGTAGTGCATCCGGATCTCTGAGATGCTTATTACGCCTATTTTCAAGATTAATTTTGATAATATGAGCATCATCAACTCCTTGATCCCTAAGCCAATTTGCATAAATCGTAGACAATAAAAAGGATTTTCCACACCTGCGAATACCTGTGATGATTTTTATTTTCCCATTATGTCGCTTTGAAATCAGCTTTTTAAGATAGGCATTTCTTTCAATTATCATATTTATTGATTTTTTTTGTGTTATGTCACATTTTTTGTCAGTACAAAGATATTTTTACTTTATGAATTATCCAAATAAAATTCTATTTTTGTGGAATGGGGTCTTAGACCCCATTCCACACCCATAAGAGACTTGAATCCGAACCTGTGCTCTCAGACATTCTGCAATACACCATCGGATTTCTTTTCATAAGATTACGGGCCAATGCAAATATAAGAAAAAATACTATAAATCGAAAGGTCTAAGATAGCGTCAAAAACCCTCGAGTTCAATGGAGTTTTAAAACATCACTCGCAAAACATAGTCAAAATTTGTACAGAAAAGTGTCTTTTATATATTTAAGTATTCAAAATTTTGCTTACTTTTCAAAGTGAATGGACAAAAAGTACAGTGTTGTGATTTGCTTTCTTTTTCTTATATTTGCATATCAATGTAAAATTATAGTTCTACTTAAAATAAAATATTTAATGTCATGAAAAGAGTACTATCTATTGTTTCTATTTTCTTTTGCGTATCTGCAGTGTATGCTCAATCTGAAAAGCCTGTTGAGGAAAGATTATCTGAATTGGAGAAGAAGACCGAAGTTCAATCATCCGTTCTCTCTTCACTATCTGAAAAGATTAACTCTGTTACTAAACAAAATTTGGCGTTGAAAGAGGCTCTATCGTTAAAGCCTGTTGTAGCTGAATATTCTACAGAAGAGTTTACTTATAAAGTTCACGAGGTAAAAGGAGATTCTCTTAACAAAGAAGTTCATGTCTTGATGACAATAAATAATACGACAGATAAGGATATCAAGCAATTTCAGATGTCAGGCGTTAAATTCATGGATGAATTCGGTATTCAGAATCAAACCCTTGAAGATTTTAAGCACATAGTTGGAGGTAATAATGATGGATGGTCAATCAATCAGATTTACGCAGACTCCCCAACTCAACTTGAAATAATCCTATACAACTATAATCCCGAATCCTCATATGTTAAAATCCTCGATGTTGAAGTCCATAATTCAAGTGTGACAGAGTATGTGCCTATACGAAGTATAAAACGTAATTTCACCCTTCGCAATTTGCCTATCAAATGGCAGTAAGAAATCCAGCCTATAAAAGAGGGTTATCTTGATTTCGTTCTTTCAAATATTGAAGAATAACTTAAGTGATTAAAAAATATTAATTATCGAAATAAAAATGAGAGCGCGTCTTTTCAGAACACGCTCTCATTTTTATTTCCGTTTATCGTCTTATAGAGTTATCTTTCCCCCTAATCTTTAACATCTCCCTTTTTTAGTTTATGAGGTGAGATATCCATTTCATATTTTTGATTGAATCGGTTTGAATATGAGAGTTTGAGGGTTAAATCTCTTTATCTTGATAAAAGATCGAGATAAAGTGAAGAAACTGGTTAAAATGCGTGACTCGTGATTTAATTGTACCGAATTCGGTACAATTAAAGTAAGGATTATAGATTATTTCTCATTCGCCTATAAATTCAAGTTATATTCAAGCTTTAATAAGAAATTGTAAAAAAATGGGAGGGGAGTGGTGGGGATTGGCGGATTTTTGTTATCTTCGCGAAAGGCCGATTATTTTTGTGCGGCCGGCTTGGCTATGATGAAGAAATTTACCGGCGGGATTTTGCTCTCGCTCGCTATATTGGGCAGCAGTTGTCAGAAACGTGCGGAAATTGCCGTGACACTGCCCGAAAGTTTTGAAGGTAAGCAGATTGAGCTTATCAGTTATTGTGACAGTGTAGTGCTCCTGGCCGATACGGTCAGAGACGGGAACGTGCGATTCTCACTTACAGAGAATGACTCCCTGCAATTCCCGTTGCTCACACAGTTGATGGTGGATGGTCGTGCTCGCGGCTTCTATGTCGTGGAGCCGGGTGTGGCCAAACTTGACAGCACTCGCCGCGTCTACGGCACGCCTCTCAACGAGAAAATGTCGTCGCTGCTCGCGCGCATGGATTCAGCAGACAATGTCAGCATGACCGCCTACGTGGCCGAAGCCGAAGATATATATAATGAGAACAAAGAGAATGTGCTCGCTCCCTATTTCGGCATCGAATGGTTGAAATATGCCGACCCGACAAAGGTGGACAGCCTGCTCAAAGAGGCGCCCGCCGAGTTGCGCGATTCGCGCCGCGCGAAGTATTACATCAACTTTGCCAATCTTCGCGCCGCTACATCTCCGGGTAAACAATATGTAGACTTTGCCGGCGAGAATGCCGATGGTAAAAAGGTGATGCTCTCACAGTATATACAACCCGGCAAATATACCGTGGTAGACTTCATGGCAAGTTGGTGCCCATACTGCATCAAGGACTTCCCGCATGTGGCTGACCTTTACAAGCAGTATCGCGACAAGGGGCTCAACGTGGTGAGCGTAGCCGTGCGCGACAAGCCGGAAGATACCGCCGAGGCTGTAAGGCATTACGGACTGATATGGGACGTGATATATAACACGCAGAAAACACCTTACGATATATACGGCTTTTCGGGCATACCCCACTATATGCTTATAGATAAGGATGGGAAAATCGTGATGCGTGGCGAGACTTTCTCCGCCATAGCTGATGCCGTCAAGCAATTAATGGAATAATACACACACCTCAATCGTTATGAAAAATCAGGAATCTCTAAATGCAATCATAAAAGAGTCGATAATCAAGAACTGGGATCACATGGCGTTCTCAGATCTTGGCGGTATGAACTATCGCTTTCGCGACGTAGCCGAAGCTATCGAGAAGCTGCGCATCATCTTTGAGGCTGCCGGCCTGAAACGTGGCGACAAGGTGGCTATTTGCGGCAAAAACTCATCCAACTGGGCAGTGACCTTTATCGCCTGTATCTCCTCCGGACTCGTTGCCGTGCCTTTGCTGCACGAATTCAAGCCTGACGTCATACATCATCTCGTAAATCACAGCGAGTCAAAAATGCTCTTTGTAGATGAGGCTATTTGGAAGACTCTCGATATCAAGGAACTCCCGAACCTGGAGACCGTCATATTCATTTCCGAATTCGGTATGCCGCTATGCATTAAGGATGAGGTGTGTGATGCGCGTAATAATCTCAACGTGCTTTTCGGCCAGAAATATCCTTATTCTTTCGATCCGAAAGACTTCGACGTAGTGGAAGATGAGCCCGAAGAATTGTGTCTTATCAATTACACAAGCGGCTCTACCGGTATGTCAAAGGGCGTGATGCTCCCCTTCCGCAGTATATGGAGCAATGTGCGTTATTGTCTCGACAATATCGACTATCTGCATCCCGGTGACGGCATGGTCAATATGCTTCCTTTGGCGCATCTCTATGGTATGGTAATCGATATGCTGCATCCCTTCTGCAAGGGCTTGCATTGTCATTTCCTCACCCGTCTCCCGTCTCCGCAGGTTATCATCAAGGCCTTTGCCGAGGTAAAGCCGAAGCTCGTCATCACCGTGCCTCTGATTGTAGAGAAGATTGTGAAGGCCAAGATTTTCCCGCTCCTGGAGAAGCCTATGATGAAGCTTATGACGAAGGTGCCGTTTCTTGATGACAAACTGTATGCAAAGGTGAAGCAGGGACTGATGGACGTCTTCGGCGGAAATCTCGTGCAGGTCATCATCGGCGGTGCTCCGCTAAATAAGGAGGTAGGAGAATTCCTCTTCAAGATCGGCTTCCCTGTCACTGTCGGTTACGGTATGACAGAATGCGGACCGCTGATCACTTACGTGCCCGCGTCAGAAGCGAAACCCGGCACGTGTGGGAAGATAGTGACGCGCATGGAGATGAAGGTAGACTCTCCCGACGGCGAGCATATCCCCGGCAATCTGTGGGTAAGAGGCATGAATGTGATGCAAGGATATTATCGCAATCCCGAAGCCACCGACGAGGTGATGATGGGCGAGGGGTGGATGAATACCGGCGACATGTGTACCATCGACGCCGAAGGCTATCTCACCATCTCCGGCCGCTCAAAGACGATGATACTCGGTCCGTCAGGACAGAATATATATCCCGAGGAGATAGAGCAGAAACTCAACAATCTTCCGTACGTACTCGAGTCGCTGGTGATTGAGGATCACGGCAAATTGGTAGGCCTTGTCGTTGCAGACAAGGATCTGATGGCCGAGCAAGGTGTCAAGCCCGAAGATCTTGATAAGATAATGAAAGACAACCTCACGACCCTCAATTCTGAAATGCCCGGATATAGCAAGGTCACCGATCTCGAGCTTTTAGAGGAAGAATTTGAGAAGACTCCGAAACGCTCTATCAAGAGATACCTGTATCAAAGGTAGGGCAGAGGTATTAGTTATGAGTTATGAAGTATGGGTGAGGGGAGTATTTTTTTGAATTTTATCGATAACCTTAAATACTAATTCGAATATCATGTACAAAGATTTTCAGAAGCATCTCACTGAAGAGCTTCAGGACATCAAAGACGCCGGTCTCTATAAGGAGGAGCGTCTTATCACCACACCTCAGCGTGCCGACATCCGCGTAGCCAACACTGAGGGCGAAGTGCTCAACTTCTGTGCCAACAATTATCTTGGTCTTGCAGACGACAGCCGTCTGATCGAGGCTGCCAAGAAGGCTATGGATGAACGTGGCTACGGCATGTCGTCCGTGCGTTTCATCTGCGGCACTCAAGACATGCACAAGGAACTCGAGCGCGCCATCAGCGAGTACTTCCACACGGAGGATACCATCCTTTATGCTGCTTGCTTCGATGCTAACGGCGGTCTCTTCGAACCCCTTTTCACCGAAGAGGATGCCATCATCTCCGACTCGCTCAATCACGCATCAATCATTGACGGTGTGCGTCTTTGCAAGGCAAAACGTTATCGCTATGCCAATGCCGATATGGCCGACCTGGAACGTTGCTTGAAAGAGGCCGATGCTGCCGGAGCGAGATATAAGATCATAGCTACAGACGGTGTCTTCTCCATGGACGGCAATGTTGCACCGATGGACAAAATCTGTGAGCTGGCAGAGAAATACAATGCCCTCGTGATGGTTGATGAGAGCCATTCTGCAGGCGTTGTCGGTCCGACAGGTCACGGTGTGGCTGAGCAGTTTGATTGCTACGGCAAGATAGATATCTTCACCGGCACCCTCGGCAAAGCCTTCGGCGGCGCTATGGGTGGCTTCACCACAGGTCCGAAAGAGATTATCGCCATGCTGCGTCAGCGTTCCCGCCCGTATCTCTTCTCCAACTCTGTGGCTCCGATGATTGTTGGCGCCAGCCTGGAGATGTTCAAGACTCTTAAGGAGAGCAATGCGCTTCACGACAAACTTATGGAGAATGTAAATTATTTCCGCGACAAGATGCTCGAGGCCGGTTTTGATATCAAGCCCACACAGAGTGCCATCTGCGCAGTGATGCTCTATGATGCGAAACTTTCGCAGGAGTTTGCCGCTGAAATGCAGAAGGAGGGTATCTACGTCACCGGTTTCTATTATCCGGTAGTGCCGAAGGGTCAGGCCCGTATCCGTGTGCAGCTTAGCGCCGGCCACGAGCGCGAGCACCTCGACCGCGCCATAGCAGCCTTCATCAAGGTAGGCAAAAAGCTCGGCGTAATCAAATAATAGTGATGTCCGGCGCGGGGTCAGGAACCCTGTCTAAATAAAAAATTTGGCTCGATCTCCGATTTTATAGCGGTCGAGCCATCTTTTTTTGGTGGGAATTTGTAGAAATGTAATCTTCGTAAAACATAATTTGTAAAAAATGTTGTCCGGAGATTACATTTTTAGCGTAAAATGTTGTCCATAAATTGCAAATTGATTATTTTTGAAGAAAAATAAAAATGGAAAACCTTATAAAGACTTCTCAGCGTCTGATAAACACTGTTCAGATGACCACATTCCGATATCTCTATGATAAAATCAATTGGAATGATCGGCTAATTATGATAAAGGGGGCTCGGGGCGTTGGAAAAACGACAATGCTCCTTCAGCATATTAAAGCTACGTTTGGCGTGACAGGAAGAGCGTTCTATGCTTCATGCGATAATATTTGGTTTTCCGACAATAAGATTATTGATTTGGCAAAATATCATTATGAGCATGGAGGAACACATTTATATCTTGACGAAATTCATAGATATAATGGAAACTGGCAACAAGAACTGAAAAACATATATGACTCTTTCCCAAACTATAATGTTGCATTTACCGGTTCGTCAATGATTCATCTTGACTCTGCTCTTGCCGATTTGAGCCGTCGCTGTCTGCCCTATACTCTTTATGGTTTATCTTTCAGAGAATTTTTAGATTTTGAGGGGATTTGTCATCTTCCTGTATTGACAATAAATGATGTGCTGGATAATTCACATAAGGCAGAATGGGAAATATTAAATTGTATTCCGGAAAAAATTTTATCTCTTTTTCAGAAATATATCGGCAAAGGTTATTATCCATTTTATTCACACGAACACATTGAAGAATATTACGGTCGGATAGAAAGACTTCTGGATACTACCATCAATAGAGATATACCGGATATGGTGAAGATAGACTATGAGACTCTTCATAAAATAAGCCGTTTGCTATATATTATGTCGACTGAAACACCTTTCACCTTGAATGTTCAGTCGCTGAGTAATAAGATAGGAGTATCAAGAAATACCATAATAAAGATGTTTGAACTGCTTGACAAGGGAGCTATATTACGTACTATTTATAGCGGGTGGAAATCTCCCAAGTCTTTGGTCAAGCCTCAAAAAGTATTGTTCAATAATACAGACATAATGTCAGCATTAAGCGCCAATAATGATATTGGCACATTTCGTGAATCTTTTGTTGCTTCTATGCTCGTTCCAAAATATTCAGTTGCCGAACCTCCTGCCGGAGATTTTTTGGTAGATGAAAAATATATATTAGAGGTCGGAGGCAAATCCAAAACATTCAAACAGATAGCAGATCTGCCTGACAGTTTTGTAGTGGTGGATGATGAAGAAACAGGGGTTGGAAATCGAGTGCCTATGTGGCTATTCGGCTTTCTTTATTAGTTAGACCCCTTTCCACAAAAAATGTTAACGCAGGGGTCTAACTATCTGCGAAAGTTTTTGTAATTTTGCCGATATGAATGCTATCAGAGGGTATTTTAACTGTGTAGGCCGGATGTGTCGCGTCGTCATTCTTGCTGTCTCGATGATTTTGGGGATTGTTGGGGAGAGTGCGTATGCACAGACACCGGAGGCTGCCAAAGACACCGTGCGTCGCGTCGGCTCGGCATGGACACTCACTACGCCCTTAGGCTATCACAAAAAGTCAAACATCGACACTCTCCTCTATAACTATCAGCGGCAGTGGATACCGTCAATGCGCACGGATGCTATCGCTACCACAGGTAATTTCGGAGGCGCCGGCATCAACATGATTTTCATGGACCGCCCGGGATGCACTACTTTCTTCTTTGACGATGCTATCTCCCAGTGGATCCCATCCATCTCCACAATGAAATTCTACAATGTCTATGTCCCCATGACGTTGCTCTCCTACAATTTCGGCGGTGGTAAATATAATCACCTTGACCGACTAAATATGCAGTTTGCCGGCAACGTCAACCGCAATATAGGCATCGGCGCGCATATCGACTATCTCCACAGCAAAGGATGCTACGAAGACCAGGCCGTAAAGGATTTCAATTTCTCTTTGTCGGGTTACTATACCGGCAACAGATATGAAATGCAGATATTCTATTATCATTTCAATCAGGTCAATAAAGAGAACGGTGGCATACAAAACGACCTCTATATCACCGACCCCGCCGAGGTGCAAGGTGGTATTGATAAGGTAGAACCTAAATCCATTCCGGTCAATCTTACCAATGCCCACAATAGAATATCAGGCGACCGTCTCTTCACCACCCATGCCCTCCGTCTTGGGTATTGGCGCGAGGAGCAGGTAAATGACACGCTGACAAGGCAGGTGTATATTCCGGTGACTAAATTCGTCTACTCTCTCGACTACGAAGGACGCCATCACATGTTTAAGAATACCAGCGTCAGCGATGCGCAAAATTTCTGGGCCAACACATATCTGGACCCGACAGGTACGGATGATAACACACGCTATTGGGCTGTGTCAAACACACTCGGCGTCGAACTCCTCGAGGGCTTCCGCAAATGGGCCAAATTCGGTATGAACGCATACGTCACCTTGCAGACTCGTTGCATCACGCAGACCACCTTCTATGAGGCTCCCGAACTCTCCGAGGCACAGCAAGCAGAACTAACTCCTATGCCGGAAGGCGTCTATGTCACCCCCCGCGTCAAGCAAAACAGAATGTGGGTCGGCGGACAGATTGCAAAGCGACAGGGCAGCGTGTTGCATTATTCAGCCGATGCCAAGTTTGGAGTAATAGGAGGCGTAGCCGGAGATATCAATATAAGCGGCAATGTAGAGACCAATTTCCGTCTCTTGGGAGATACTGTCACCATCCGCGCCAACGGAGGTTTCAGCAATAATCCTCTATCTTATTTACTCTCCAACTATGTCTCCAATCATTTCATATGGAAGAATAAATTCGGAAAGACGCGCACCGTTCAGGCAGGCGGCACGCTCGTAATCCCCTGGAGCAAAACCACCCTCACCGCTGATTTTCGCAACATACAGAATTACGTCTACTTCAACGAGGCGTCACTCCCCACGCAACATACCGACAATGTGCAGGTCTTCTCACTCCACCTTGACCAGAAACTGAAATTCGGTGTGTGGAATTGGAACAACTCCATCACCTATCAGGTCTCTTCAGACAAGAGCGTGATCCCGCTCCCGGCACTCGCCATCTATTCAAATATGTTCCTGAACTTCCGTCTCTTCCGCGTGCTCGACGTGCAGGCAGGAGTGGACTGCAATTATTATACCCGCTATTACGGACTGCAGTATCAGCCGGCCACGATGTCATTTCACGTGCAAAGCGAGACGCCCGTCGGCAACTATGCGCTGTGTAATGCCTACGCTGCCTTCAAACTCTACAAAGTGCGCTTCTACCTCCTCTGCAGCCATGTCAATCAGGGATGGTTTGGCAATAATTATTTCTCCATGCCCCATTATCCCATCAATCCCCGAATGTTCCAGATGGGCCTATCCATAGATTTCGCCAACTAAAAAAACCTGTTCCTTCCAGCAATCAAACAAAAGAAAAAGCCCGGCCGAAGCCAGGCTTTTCCATATTAAATTCCCAATTACTAATTCATCAGGCCAAATGGCTCGGACGCAACAAATCGTTGACAGTCTTTACCGGATTGAATGTCGATGCCGGCACCTCCACAAGCAGAGTGTTCCAGTCAGACATCGCGCCATTCCACAGACCCGGCAATTCCAGAGCTTTGATTTCCACACCCTCGCGACTCTTTTCGGTAATGAATCCGGTAGCCTTGTCTACAAAGTCGGGAAGATTAAATTTCTCACCCTTGTAATTCTTAATCGAGCACACAAGATCCACAGGATTGAAGTGGGTCGCTTCTTTAAGCATCTTGACAGCATGCTTATCCTTAGGATTAATCTGAGTAGACTCGAGTATCTGCGGTGAGACAGTGCCATCCGGATTGTAGCAAAGGAAGGGTCCGCCACCGGGCTCGCCTTCATTGCGCACCATTCCGCATACGCGTGTCGGACGATTCAGTCTACCGAAGATATACGCCGCCTTCTCATCAGCAGTCATCTCGTCATACTTATCGTGAGTGATGCATAGCACGTTGCGCATGAATTTAATCATCTCATCGAGTTGCTCGTCAGAAGGAGTGCCCTTCTCCAGGATGTTGCAATAACGGTCTATGGTCATCTTGGTGGCCACAAGAATACCGCCGATTATCTTCTTGAAGTTAATTGTGGAGACACGCAGAGCGTCGGGCACTACATTGTCGATATTCTTTATGAAAATCACATCCGCGTCAAGATCGTTGAGATTTTCTATCAATGCTCCATGACCGCCTGGACGGAAGAAAAGGCCGCCATCCTCACGGTAGGGCTTGCCGTCTTTTGTGGCCGCTACAGTGTCGGTTGAGGGTTTCTGCACGCTGAGCGTCACGTCAAACTTTACGCCGTATTCATGCTCCATACGCGCCTTCACCTCTTCGATTTTTGCAAGCACCAAAGGCACGTGCTCATCGCTCACCGTGAAATGAATGCGTGAAATGCCGTCTTTGCCGGTGGCATATTGCGCACTTTCGGCAAAATGCTCCTCTATCGGTGTGCGCACACCGCCCATCACCTTATGGAAGGCGAGCAATGCCTTGGGAAGATGCCCGTAACCTAAGGCAGTATTCTCAAGAAGAGTCTCCACTATCTCCTTGTATTTGCCCTCCTTTATCAAAGTATCTATTGAGCGACCGTATAAGGTGAGCACTTCATGATTGAGTTCATTGAAGAAGGCAAACTTTTCTATTTCGTCAAAAAACTTACGCATGAAGTCGTTGTCGGGTCGATTGGCCTTTCCGTTGAGGAATGCAAAAAGATCTTTAAACATTCGTGATGCAGCCCCTGAGGCGGGCACCATCTTCACCACTTTCGGTTTGCCGCTCAGATATTCTTCCCATATCTTTACAGCGCGCGTCTCCATATCGGCCGTCACGACAGATATGCCGTTTTCCGGTGTGGCACACGCCTCTATTTTCAAGAAGGGAAAACCCTCCTTCAGCATTTCAAGTTGAGCGGCCAGTGTCTCTTCGGAGATTCCTTTCTCTTTCAATATCTCTCTGTCTTTGTCTGTTAATTCCATAGTATTTTGTTTATGGGTTTATTAGTTTATGAGTTTAATGTTAGTTTGAGTATCTCGATTTTGCGGGCATTTACATTTATATCCCGCTCCAGGCGATGCAATTCCGTCTGATTGTCATATAAATTGCGAGTTGCCCGAAAGAGCGTCATCACGTTTTTCGGAAGTGTGCAGGAATTGGTCTCTCCGGGATTAAGATAGATTACCTTTGCAGGCGTTTCAGCGCCGGCTACTACAGCGGAGATTGTGTCGGCCACAGCGCCGGTAAAGGAGACAGTCGTAAGCCCGTTGGCTGTATAATTGAGTGCCTGGTCAGGGGGAACTACCGGTGTGCGATAAGTTCTTCCGCCGTTGCTTACCTCAATGGCTGAGAATGGTCGGGTAGAGGCTGCTATCACCTCCGGAGTCTCATTCTTAAGAATACGCACCGCCAGGCCGGTGGAAGTCAGCGGATATGACGACTTAAAGGGAGTATAGATATAATATGGCTCCACTTCGCGAGGATTGTCTACCGTGGAGAAAGACTCGAGATTTTTGGCCACAACCGTGCGAAGGGAGTCAATCGCTACGGCATTGCCCACGTTGAGATTTTCCAGATATTCCACAGAATCTTTGAGCGAGGCGATCCATTCTTCCCTGTCTTCCGCAGCCTTCCTGCCGTCATATTTCTTGCATGAAGGAAGCACGGCAGTCAGGCAGACCGCTGCAGCAAAGACTACTCCGGATATACGATGTCGAGAGATTTTCATGGTATTAGTATTTTCTATTATAACGGATTTAAGTCTTATATCGTTTTCTATGATATGATTTAAAATCGTGTCACTAATCATTTACAATCGTGTCACGTTTTTCACTCCTTTTACCGTACCTATCTTCCTTATCAAGGCGTTAAGCTGAGCCGTGTCGGTGACGCCGACTGTCAGTATGCCGTGGAAGAGACCGTCGTGAGAGTCTACCGAGACGTTTCGAAGATTGATATTGAGTTCTTTGGATATGATAGACGTGATGTTGGAGAGGATGCCTAAATCATCATTGCCCGTGATGCGGATATTGGCCGCCATGCTGTCGCCGGTCTTGCCGCTCCATTCCACGTTGATTACGCGGTAGGGATAGCGCGTCCGGATGTTGTGAGCATTCGGGCAGTCCTTCTTATGTACCTTTACCGTACCTTCAGAGGAAATGAAGCCGAACACTTCATCGCCGTAAATAGGATTGCAGCATTTGGCAAACTTGTAAGCCATACCGTCAATGGAATTATCGCCGATGACGAGCACATCCTTCTTGCTGTCCTTCTTTGTGTCCGACATACGGTGTATGCGAAATTCCTCAGCGGAAATTTTGACACCTTCATCCTGCGTCTCGCTGACCGCCTCCTGATATTGCGACAGGAATTTGGCGATATCTATTTTCTCATCGGCGAGGTCGCTGTAAAACTCGTTGACAAACTTATATCCGTTCTTCTTTATGAGTTTCATCAGCGTAGGCTCGTCGATCTCAAGTTTGCGGTTTTTCGCACGTCGTTCCAGGAGTTCCTTGCCTATATCCGCTCTCTTCTGTGCCTCCTCATTGAGCATCTGGCGTATCTTGGTGCGTGCCTTGGATGAAACAACGATATTGAGCCAGTCGTATTTTGGCGACTGCGTGGAGGAGGTGATTATCTCTACCGTGTCGCCGTTTTTTATCTTGTAATTCAGTTTGCGATGTTCGCCGTTGATAATTGCTCCGGTGCAATGCCACCCTACGTTGGAGTGTATGCGAAAGGCGAAGTCGAGCACGGTGGCGCCGGCCGGCAGTTTGTAAAGGTCACCCTTCGGCGTGAAGGCATATACCTCCTTCTCGTAGTTCTCCATTTTCATGGAGCGCATCAGTTCCATAGGTCCTCCTTCGCCGCTCTCGAGGATATCGCGGATGTTGTTCATCCACTGGTCGGTAGAGTCAGACTTCACACCCTTGTATCTCCAGTGGGCGGCAAGACCCTTTTCGGCGATGATATCCATGCGGCGGGTGCGGAATTGTACCTCCACCCATTTGTTTTCCGGTCCGAGCACAGTGGCATGGAGCGACTCATAGCCGTTGCTTTTAGGTATGGAGAGCCAGTCGCGCATACGAGCGGGGTTGGGAGTATACATGTCAGCAAGGATAGAGTAGGCCAGCCAGCAGTCAGCCTTTTCCCTTTCCGGAGGTGTGTCGATGATGACGCGTATGGCAAAGAGGTCGTAGATGCCACTCACGTCTACCTTCTGTTTGCGCATCTTTCCCCAGATGGAAGAAATGGACTTGGTGCGCCCTTTTATATCAAACTTAAGTCCCGCAGCCTCGAGTTTATTCTTCAGAGGATCGATAAAGCTCTTGATATAGGCGTCACGCTGACGTTTCGTCTCGTTAAGTTTGTGGGCTATCTGTGTATAGATTTCACGGTTGGAGTATTTTAACGAGAGGTCTTCGAGCTCGCTCTTGAGTTTGTAGAGACCGAGTCGGTGAGCCATCTGGGCGTAAAGCACATTCGCTTCAAAGGCCACGCTTCTTACCCATTCAGTATCCGGATGCAGGTTGATGGCGCGCATCAGCACGAGATTGCGCACTATCATGATGATGATGACGCGGATATCATCGGCAAGCGAGAGCATCAGTCCGCGGAAATTATCCTGATTGACGGCATTGTTCTTGCTGCTGAACTGCTCCACGGCGGCAATGCCCGTCAACAGCGAGGCGATATCCTCGCCCCATTCTTTACGTATCTCCGAGATGGAAATGATCTCATCGTTGAGAAGAGGATATAGCAGGATGGCTATGATGATGTTATGATCCGGATCTACAGCCTCGGCAAAAAGATTAGCGGCATGCAGTGTCTGGGTCACTTTGCAGAGGTCTTTATCATCGTATGCATTGCAGTCTGCCTGATAAGCTTTATAAAGACTCTGTATTCTGTTTTGTTCCTCCTCAGGGATATTCCCTTCAGTCAGTTCACGTAAGCGACTGATAAGGGTCTGCGCTTCATTTTTGTCTTCTTCCGACAGAGAGCGCGATATATTTGTGGGTGTGTTTTGATATTCCATCGTTTTTTTACCTGTAGTAGTCAAAAGGTGAGAGAGACTTGACGTTACCTTATACAAACAATTATTACCTATATTTATATTTGCGAAGATAATAAAAAATATGATAAAAACATAGCCATAAAATGGTGATAAAATATTAAATTTGTAATATTAGTTTATGAGTTGAGGGGTTTATGAGGTCAGGGTTAATACAATAAAGAGATGGCAGGAGAGAAAAAGACCAATGCAGCCCGTATTCTTGACCGCGCCGGTGTGGCTTACCGGCTGGTGCCTTATCAGGTAGATGAGAATAATCTTGCTGCTGATCACGTGGCTGAACAACTCGGCGAACCGATAGAATGCGTATTCAAGACGCTCGTATTGCGCGGTGACAAAACGGGTTTGTTTGTATGCGTCATAGCCGGCGACCGCGAGGTGGATTTGAAAAAAGCCGCCCGGGTGTCGGGCAATAAGAAGGCGGAGATGATACATCAGAAAGAATTGCTTCCGCTTACGGGCTATATTCGTGGGGGCTGCACGGCCGTCGGAATGAAAAAGAAGTTTCCCACCTTTTTCAGCTCCGAGTTCTGCGATTTTGACCGCGTGTATGTAAGCGCCGGACAACGCGGACTGCAACTCGAGGTCAACCCTTCAGAATTTATGAAAGTGGCCGAAGGTGAATTGGCCGATATAGCAACAGATGCATAATCAGATATGAATACATTTGGCACTAAATTCAGATTGACAACATTCGGCGAGAGTCATGGCGTGGCTTTGGGCGGAATTGTAGACGGTATGCCTCCCCGTATACATCTGGATATGGAGGAAATACAGTGTATGATAGACCGACGTCGCACAGGGCGTGATCTCCTGACATCGCAACGTAAAGAGTCGGACGTTCCTGAGATATTGTCCGGTGTCAATTCCGACGGTGTGACGCTCGGCACTCCGATAGGCTTCATCTTCCGCAACACGGACGCCAGAAGCGGGGACTACAGCGAACTGGAACATCGTTTCCGCCCCAATCACGCCGACTATGCATATATGCAGCGTTACGGTATCCGCGACGCAAGGGGAGGAGGAAGATCTTCAGCGCGCGAGACGGTGAGCCGCGTCATGGGTGGTGCCTTGGCTCTCCAGGCGCTTCACTCCGTGTGTCCCGATTTGGTCATCGAGGCGAAAGTGACGGCTGCGGGGCGCGCCGGTTATGATGACGTGATGCTAAAACTTTCGGAGAGCGGCGCTGACGCTTGTCTGCCGGATGATGAAAATGTGGAGGCTGCCATACGTGCCGAGGTGGAGGCAGCACGTGCAGATCAGGATTCCGTCGGTGGCGCTGTGACGTGTCTTATAAAGGGATTGCCGGCCGGGCTCGGCACGCCGGTTTTCGGCAAACTCCAGTCCCTGCTCGCCGGCGCCATGTTGAGCATAAATGCAGCGAAAGGATTTGAGTATGGTCTCGGTATGGAGATGTCACGTTGCCGAGGCTCGGAAGTTACCGATATGTTCATGCCGGGATTTACTCCGGCAGTGACTGCTACGAATTACTCCGGAGGTATACAAGGGGGGATTACCAACGGTATGCCGGTGTTCTTCTCCGTCTATTTCAAGCCTACTCCCACGATATCACGACCTCTGATGATGCCCGATGAGTCCGGACGGCTTTCCGAGATTACCGCCAAGGGACGTCATGACCCGTGTGTGGCGCTTCGTGCCCCGGTCATCATCGAGGCCATGACCGCACTGGTTCTGGCTGATCTTATCCTTTGATGATATTTTGACATGAACATATGGTATAAGGATTATTCAGAATATCTTGCCGAGCGTTTCCCCGGTGTCAAAGTGCAGAAGATTTCCGTCAATGCCGGATTTAGTTGCCCCAACAGAGACGGCACTATAGGCGTAGGGGGATGTATATATTGTGATAACCGCAGTTTCACACCCGGATATTGCATGACGGGAGATGCGGTAGCCGAGCAGTTGCGCAAAGGGAAGGAATTTTTCAGCCGCAAGTATCCACGCATGAAGTATCTTGCTTATTTCCAATCCTTCACCGGCACGTATTCTCATAGCACCGAACTTTTGCAGTCACTTTATGCAGAAGCATTATCAGAGCCGGATATTGTCGGGCTCGTGATAGGTACTCGGCCTGACACACTCCCCGATGAGGTGATTGATTTATTGAGTGAAATAAACAGCCGTGTGCCCGTATTTGTCGAACTCGGCGTTGAGACCTCTTCAGACGAAACGTTAAGGCTTATCAACCGCAATCATACATGGCAGGATGTCATGGAGTCTGTCAGCAGACTGGTGGATATGGAAATAGAGGTCGGAGTGCATCTTATAGCCGGACTCCCCGGAGAAGATAAGGAAAGAGTGTTGCAGAGTATTCGCGATGTTTGCGCACTCCCTGTTCATTCCATCAAACTGCATCAGATGCAGGTGATACGTGACACTGTGCTCCATCAAAAGATACTCTCCGGAGAATTAAGCGTGCCCTCCTTTACCCTCGACGAGTATCTGGATCTTTGCGTCGAAATTGTAAAGATTGTGCCACGCCATATTGCCATAGAGAGATTTCTGGCGTCGGCTCCTCCGCAGATGGTCATCGCGCCTAAATGGGGATTAAAAAATCATGAATTTACCGATAAGCTTCATAACAGATTGGCTTCTATCGAACAAAATCCCTCCGCAATACATTAAAAGAATGGTAAGGTGACAACAAGATGTTTCCAGGCATAAGTATGTTGCTTACTCACTCAAATCAAGTCGACTAATATAAAGATAAAAATATGAAAAAAACTGCATTTATAGCTCTCCTTTCAGTGCTATCCTCTCCATTGTCGCTTTTGGCGGAGAATTCTTCTACGGGTTCGCTCACTATTAATCTGCCGTCTGAATACACGGTGGATAAGGTGATAGTAAGTCGTGTAAGTCTTGATGATATGTTGGCCAACAGACAGCAAGCCGCTGCCATTGATACCTTGAGTGTGGAGAACGGTGTTTCTGCCACTCTTCTTGATATCACTACTCCGGCATATTATAATGTGATATTGAGCCCGGAGAGCAACGTCAACGTCTATGCCGCTCCGGGGGAGAATCTGACTGTCACTGTCAATTCCCTGACGCCATACGATTATACAGTGAGCGGCACACCGCTGATGGAGGGCATTACTGAATACAACGCCATTACTCTGCCGATAGAGGAGAAATTCCGTCTGCTCACTTCCGGTGGCGAACCCTCGCGCACTGAGATAGATGCTCTTGTAGCGGAGTATGACAGCGTCACCAACGACTTTGTCAACAGACACATTGACTCTCCGGCAGTGGTATACGCCCTTATGAATACTCGCGGTCTGGAATTTGTGGATCTCTACAACAAGATAGGCCCCTCGGCCCGCACATCCATTCTGATGCCCTTTGCCGAAGCAAAACTGCCGGCCGAACAGCGTCAGGCCGAGGCTGAGAGATTTCAGCAAAGTCTTCTCTCCGGCAGTGTCGAGGCTCCGGCCTTCACTTTCCCCGACCTGAATGGTAACCCGGTATCATTGTCTGACTTCAAGGGACAATGGGTGGTAATCGACTTCTGGGGTTCCTGGTGCGGATGGTGCATAAAGGGCTTTCCTAAATTGAAGGAAGCCTACGCTAAGGCAGACGGTAAATTCCAAGTGATCGGCATCGATTGCCGCGACTCTGAGAGCAACTGGCGTATGGCTGTTGAAAAATACAAACTCCCCTGGGTCAATGTCTACAACGGTGACGAAAACAGCCCGGTATTGAGGGCATACGGTGTCACCGGTTTTCCGACAAAGGCTATTGTCAACCCCGAAGGTAAGCTCGTAGACATTACCGTAGGCGAAGACCCTGCATTCTACGAAAAACTGAATTCCTTCATAAAGTAAGACCATCTGCGCAACGTAAGGACATGCCTCCGGCATGTTTACTTGAAACATTGCAAAGCGTTGAAAAAATCTTCAATCAAATAATGAAAAAAATCTTTAATTAATATTGACAAGACCAATAAAATTAACTAATTTTGGAGTCGCACTCGCAACGCTTGTTTTCAGCGTAAGAGTGCGACTCCTTTTTTTGTCCTTAAAATTTATAGTACCAATACTTTACCTTGCCTGATATCATGTCAGACTCTAATTTTGTAGAATATATTGATCATGCCGCTGTGGTGAAGGCGGTGTGCATGCCGACAGGCACACTGTCGCTCCAAATCTCCGAAGAGACGGAGTGTGAAGGATGTGCGGCCTCTGCTTTATGCGCGCAGTCGGGAGGGAAAAGAGACACCTTATCCCTCGCTGTCAAGAATCCGGAACATTTCCGAGTAGGAGATGAGGTTATAATCCGTGGCACGGAGCGCCTGCATCGGAAAGCCATCATGGTCGCTACCGTTATCCCTTGTATTGCCCTTATAGCGGTGATGGTGCTTGTCTTTCTTCTTACTCATTCCGAAAGCATGGCAGCCTTGAGCGGATTGGGCGCAATGGTGTGTTTCTTCTTCCTGCTATACCTTATGCGCAACAGGATGGCACATGAATTTACTTTTGATGTGATACCGGTTTCCCAACCCCAACTTACCGATTGATGTCTACGATCCTTACAGCCACAATAGTGTGCGGTGTCATAGGAGTGATAGCCGCGATACTTTTATATATGGCAGCCAAGCGGTTTGCCGTCAAGGAAGATCCTCTGATAGGGGAGATAGAGGGCGTTTTGCCCGGCGCGAATTGCGGCGGCTGCGGCTTCAGCGGTTGTGCAGCGTTCGCCCGTGCATGTGCTTCGGCTTCATCACTTGAAAACCTGTATTGCACCGGCATGGATGCCTCCGGCATGCAGCGCATTGCCTCTATCTTGGGTCTGCAAGCCGGAGAGCATAAACGCAAAGTGGCCGTGATACGCTGTGCATCCACGTGTGATGTGCGCGAGGTGAAAAATGTATATGAGGGATTGCACAGTTGTGCGTCGGCCGCCGGTCTTTATCAGGGAATGATAGACTGCGTATATGGTTGTCTGGGATTAGGTGACTGCGTGGCGGCGTGTCCTTTCGGCGCCATGAGCATAGAGCCGGGTGAGACTCTACCTAAGGTGGATGTCGATAAATGCACGGGTTGCGGACGTTGCTTTGAAGCCTGTCCGCGCTCCTTGCCCATGATAATGCCCGTAAGTGACGACGCAAAGTTGACATGGGTGACCTGTGCCAACAAGGATCGCGGTCCGGTAGCCATCAAGGAATGCAATCTCAGCTGTATAGGCTGCGGACGCTGCAAGAAGGCCTGCCTGCATGATGCCGTAACACTGGATACGTATCTGGCCACCATAAACGTGGATAAATGCACCAACTGCGGAGAGTGTGTCAAGACATGTCCGAGACACTGCATAAGCCAAAAGGCAGTATACCAAAATAAAGGAGGGGAATAGGGAAACTTATGAAGATATTCAAGTTCAAGAGAGGTGGCATTCATCCGGCCGACTGCAAGTCTTATTCATCAGAAAAGCCGGTCACGCCGATTCCGTCGCCCCGGACGGTGACCCTTCTGCTTAAGCAAAATATTGGCGTTCCCTCTAAAGTAATCGTCAAGCCGGGCGATGCGGTCGGAAAAGGGGATATGATAGCAGAGGCCGGCGGTTATGTAGGCGCTCCGCTGCACTCACCTGTAGATGGCGTCGTGAGGAAGATAGAGAAGGTGCGCGACATTACGGGTTACTGGGTGGATGCTGTGATTATAGAGCAGGATGCAGATATAGAACCCTTGACGCAACTTTATGAAGAGATAGGAGATGCGGAGTGTGCCGAAGCGTTGCAGACTCTCTCTCCCGAAGAGATAATCCGCAGGATAGGGGATGCTGGCGTGGTAGGACTCGGCGGTGCTTCTTTTCCGACACGTGTGAAGCTGACCGTGCCGGCAGACAGGCGTATAGATACGCTTATTATCAACGGAGCGGAGTGTGAGCCTTATCTTACGTGTGATGACCGACTGATGCGGGAACGTCCTCAGGATATACTGCGTGGCGCTTTGATGATGTCGAAGGCATGCCGGGCGCGGAGAATCGTAGTGGGAATAGAGGCCAACAAGCCGGATGCCATAAGGAGAATGCAGGAATGTGCTGCCCGTCTCAAAGATATGGCAGAGGCGGCAGACAGAAAGATAGGGATAGCAGTGCTTCGCACCCGCTACCCTCAGGGATCGGAAAAGCAACTGATACAGGCTGTCAACGGACGGATAGTGCCATGCGGTGGTTTGCCGTCAGACGTGAATTGCGTCGTAGACAATGTGGCTACAGCCTTCGCCTCATTACAGGCTGTGATGCTTCAGCGACCTTTGACTGCGCGGATTGTCACCGTGACAGGTCCGCAGGTGAAGTCTCCCGGCAATTTTATCGTAGACAACGGCACGTCTTATAGAGAATTGATAGATGCGGCGGGGGGTCTTCCGGAGGATACGGGCAAGATTATCAGCGGCGGACCGATGATGGGCAAGGCTATCGTGTCGCTCGATGCTCCGGTGACGAAGGGTGTCAGCGGTGTGGTGATTCTTCCCGAGAGCGCCTCTCACAGACGCCCTGTAAGTCCCTGCATACGTTGTGCCGCTTGTGTCAATGTGTGTCCGATGGGTCTGGAGCCCTATCTTCTGATGACGCTTTCCGGCATGCACCTGCAGCAGGAGGCTGAGGGTCGGGGGGTGATGAATTGTCTGGAGTGCGGGTCGTGTCAGTATATATGTCCCTCCTCGCGTCCGTTGCTCGACGCCATCCGGCTTTCCAAGAGTGTAATACGTAAAAATCAAAAGAAATGATAACAGTCTCGTCATCTCCTCATATTCATACGGACAAAAGCCTGAACGGGATCATGTGGCAGGTAGTGCTTGCGCTGCTTCCCGCTCTTTTTGTGGCTGTATGGACTTTCGGTGTCGGAGCGGCCGTGATAACAGGTATCTGTCTTGCTTCGTGTCTCATCACCGAATGGCTATGTGACCGTCTGATGGGTCGGCATTCTACGCTGACCAACGGTACTGCGGTAATCACTGCCATATTGTTGGCGTTCAATCTTCCGAGCATCCTGCCGTGGTGGATGGCGGTGATCGGTTCTGTCGTGGCTATCGGCATCGGCAAGATGTCGTTTGGCGGTCTTGGATGCAATATCTGGAATCCGGCTCTCGTGGGTCGTGTCTTTCTCCTGATATCCTTTCCGGCGGCCATGACCACTTGGCCGGTAGACGTACCCTCGGGTGCGGATGGTGTCACGGGTGCTACACTCTTGACCACGCTGAAGTTTTCGCCCGAAACGGCGTCCGGTGCCAATCTGCTCGATATGAGTATCGGCCACATGAACGGTTCGCTGGGAGAGACCGGGGCTATCGCTATCTTGCTCGGTGGGTTGTTTCTGCTCTGCCGCGGCATCATCACCTGGCATATTCCGGTGAGTGTTCTCACCTCTGCTGCTCTCTTCTCTTGGCTGACGGGTGGCAATCCGGCTGTAGATCTTCTTGCCGGCGGCTTGATACTCGGCGCATGCTTCATGGCTACTGACTATGTCACGTCGCCTATGACGCATTGCGGCCAACTGATTTTCGGAGCAATGATAGGCCTGATCACCATCATAATCCGCAGATATGGAGCCTATCCGGAGGGTGTCTCTTTTGCTATTCTATTGATGAATAGTTTTGTGCCGCTTATCAACAGATACACCCGACCGAAGATTTTCGGCATGAAAGAGAGTCTAAGGAAGGAGGTGAGGTCATGAAGAAGTTGGCATCTACGCTCCCTAATATGATACTCTCCTTAGGTATCATCACGATTTTGTCAGGTCTTTTACTCGGCTGGATGTTTACCGTCACCGAAAAGCCAATCGAAGAGAGTGCCCGCAAGATGCAGGCTGATGCTCTTGCCGAAGTGTTGCCTGAATATGACAATGACCCTGAGCAGATGATGAGCGAAGTGACCGTAGACGGACAGAAGTATGCGGTGTATCCTGCGGAGATGAACGGTCGTCTCACCGGGGCGGCGGTAAAGGGTAGTTCGATGGATGGCTTTGCCGGAGAGATAGTGGTGATTTGCGGATTTGACATAGAGGGGAGCATCATTAATTACCGCGTGTTGAAGCAGGCCGAGACACCGGGATTGGGTGAGAAGATGGAAGTATGGTTTCGCGATCCGACTGCTGCTCGCAGTGTGATAGGCAAATCGCCGGCGATGCAGAATTTTACTCCATCGAAGGATGGTGGAGATATCGACGGCATCACGGCGGCCACTATATCGTCTCGCGCCTTTCTGTCGATAATCCGCGGTGCATACTCCGCTTATCAGCAATATATGTCGGCAAGAGGCGAGAGGGTGGAAGAGGCTCCCGAACATCACACCGGCGCGAGCGTAAGGAATGAATAATCAAGCGTAAGGCATGAATAATCAAGCGTAAGGCATGAATAAT
>CAYVZJ010000033.1:0-1553 GCA_964456155.1 uncultured Sangeribacter sp. | reverse complement strand
ATGAATAATCAAGCGTAAGGCATGAATAATCAAGCGTAAGGCATGAATAATTTTGAATAAATGTAATAGACATGAAATATCTGAAATTATTATATAATGGTATAATCCCGGCTAATCCGGTATTCGTCTTGCTATTGGGAATGTGTGCCACGCTTGGCACCACCTCTTCGGCCATGAACGGTCTGATGATGGGCATAGCCACGGCTGCTGTGTTGGTATGCTCGAATGCTGCCATATCGATACTAAAGAATTTGATACCGGACAAGGTGCGCATTCCGGCATATATCGTTATAATCGCTACATTCGTGACGGTGCTTCAGTTGGCCATCAGCGCATGGATGCCCGCTCTGAATGCGTCGTTAGGCATATTCATACCGTTGATTGTGGTCAACTGCATTCTGCTGGGACGTGCTGAGGCATTTGCCGGAAGAAACGGGGTAGTGGCCTCTGTTTTCGACGGACTCGGTTGCGGCATTGGTTTTATATTTGCCTTGACGCTTTTGGGAGGGGTGCGCGAATTTTTAGGCACCGGCCGGATATTCGGCTGTGAGGTATATGGCGAAGATTACGGTATGTTGATATTCGTGCTTGCTCCCGGCGCCTTCATAGCCTTAGGATACCTGATAGCCATAGTCTCACGCCTCCGAGGCCTGACCAACTCCTAACCAACACCTCATAACTAATAACTATAACTTCATACCTCCTAACCACCTCATAACTCATAACTATAACCTCATACTTAAAATAATGCTCTATCTCTCAATCATAGTCACTGCGATATTCATAAATAATATTGTCCTTTCGCAATTTCTTGGCATCTGCCCCTTTTTAGGAGTGTCGAAGCGCACGGACTCCGCTTTAGGTATGGGCGCGGCTGTCACTTTTGTGATGACGTTGGCCACGGTGGTGGCATGGCTTCTTCAGACTTATGTCCTCGATCCGTTAGGGCTGCAGTTCCTTCAGACTATCGTCTTTATTCTTGTGATAGCCTTTTTGGTGCAGTTGCTCGAGATAGTTATGAAAAAGAGTGTGCCGGCATTATATCAGGCGCTGGGCGTCTTTCTGCCGTTGATTACTACCAACTGTGCCGTGCTTGGTGTGGCGATTCTTGTCATTCAGAAGCAATTCAATCTTATGGAGGCGCTGACATATGGCGTGGCAACTGCAGTAGGATTTACGTTAGCACTCTGGATTTTCGCCGGTATTCGTGAGCAGTTGGAACTCACGGACGTGCCGCGCGGCATGCGAGGCGTACCGTTGGCCCTGATCTCAGCCGGCATCCTCGCCATGGCCTTCATGGGCTTCTCCGGCATCACCATCGGCTAACCCCCTCCGCCGCCCCTCCGAGCAACTGCCGGCTTATCCTGAAATTGCTTGTCTTTCTAAAAAAGAGTTCCGTGTTGTTCCGTCAGGGTCCGTGCCCTGCAAGCGAAGCAAGCAGTCAGTTCCGGAATGACTCAATCCATCAAGTTCCAATGCCGACGCGTATCGTTTCAGTGGCTCTTAATTTTGAACTAAAATGATTTATTCATTCCGGAACAACGCATAGCTAC
>CAYVZJ010000032.1:17864-28385 GCA_964456155.1 uncultured Sangeribacter sp. | reverse complement strand
AGCGGCAAAGCTGCGTAAAGCTGTAATCGTCTGAAAGACGCTTTGCACCTAAAGCAATAAATACCCGCAAAGAATGACAACACTAAAACGAGGGAGCCGAGGCGCTGAGGTCAAGACCCTGCAAGGGAAATTAAACCTTATGGCCGACGGTATCTTCGGAGCACTGACCGAGGAGGCAGTAAAAGAGTTTCAGAAGCGCAAGGGCCTGACAGCCGACGGGGTTGTGGGTCCGCGCACATGGGCGGCGTTAGGCGTCAGCCAGGGCGCGCGCAAGGTTGATGAAATCATACTGCACTACACGGCCACGCCCGAGGGTGAGGAATTTAGCAACGAGCAGATCAGACACAGCCACCTGGCGCGGGGCTTTTCAGACATAGGGTATCACTATGTTATAGGGCTTAACGGGGAGATACGCCCCGGGCGTGCAGAAGCGATAGCCGGCGCGCATTGCACAGGGCATAACACGCGGTCAATCGGTGTGTGCTATGTCGGCGGCTGCCCGAAGCGCACGACCCCCAACTGGCAGAAAACAGGCAAGGACACGCGCACGCCGGCGCAGATGGCGGCACTTGAGAAGCTGGTGAAACAGCTGCTTAAACGCTATCCCGGTGCGACAGTGCACGGGCATTATGAATTTGCCAACAAGCCGTGTCCCGGCTTCGATGTAAAAAAATGGCTCACGCAGGTGGGCATTAAACAGTAACAACATGAATTGTCTTGCCAGCGAGAGCAGAGCGGAGCTTGCTCCGGCTATGCCGAGCGCAGCAGACAAAGCATTTTGAAAAAATGAATGAGCGGCGAAATAATCACAATCATAATATCGGCGCTTTCGGCGGCGATAGCAGCCCCGGTGGGGGCATGGGTAGGCCGTAAGCTGGAGCGCGACAAATACCGGATAGAGCTTGACAAGCTGCGGGCGGAGATGAAAGACAAGCTCGCGGAGGTCAAGAGCCACGAACTGGAAAACGTGCGCAAGGCTGCGGACATACTCATGGAGAGTATTGTTCCGCCGCTCAAAGCCGAAATTTCAAACTTACGCAATGATGTGCAAAGGCTCAACACGGCACTGGAGCGCATTTGGGGCTGTCCTCATATTGACCGTTGCCCTGTCAAATTCGAGCTGCTGCTCACACCGCAAGGTCGTGGAGCAGACGCGGACGGAGACGGCGGAACATGTGACGGCCAGCACCCAAAGCGAAAGCCGGAACGAGGAAAAGCGAGAGGCGACCCTGGAGAGGGCGACCGAGAGCCGGGGGCTGACGGTGACGGAGATTGAGGTCTACGACACCGAGAAGCCGGCAGACCCGGCGACAGGTGAAAGGCCTGTAAAAGCGAGAATCCGGCAGACGCACGGCGAGGAAAGCCGGAGCGCAGAGGCGGCCACCATGAGCGCCGAGAGCGAGACCGAGACGGCAACCGAAGCGGAGCAGACCTACGACGGGGGCACGCTGGAGGAAGTGGAGGTCACGGGCCGGAGCCCGGCACCCGGATTTTTGGACAGAGTGAAACAGGGCGCGGCGTGGGCCGGGGCAATCATGATGCTGGCGGCAGCCGGATGGATAGTTTATAAATTAAAAAAACGCAAAACGACATGAGCAAAGAGACAAAAGAAAAGAAGACGCCTGAAATGGCAGGGCGCGCTCTGCAAGAGGTAGGGAAAGCGGCGTGCAAACGTCACGGGCTTGCGACGGTGTGGGTGACGGCGGACGGGCAGTGTTTCTCACAGGAAAATGACGCCCGGCACCACAGCAAGAGTCTGGGCCAGATGGCAGAACCGATAAAAGTGGAGGCATAATGGGAACGAGCCTGACAATAGAGCGACAGAACGGGAATGTCCCGAAGTCGCTGCCCGGCGAGGACCATGTAACGGGCTTTGTGGCTTATCTGGCTGCTGCAGACATTCCGGCGGCGTTCAGGACGGAGCGGGTGCATGCGCTGAGCACGATAGACGCGGCGGAGGCGGCGGGCATAACGGAGGATGCGTCGAGCTGGGGTGTGCGTGTGCTTCACTACCACCTCAGCGAGATATACCGGCTGAATAAGGGTGTGAGCCTTTATGTGGCAATATTCGCGAAGCCGGAGACTAATCAGACATTTGCGGAACTGAAGACCGTGCAGAACTTCGCTGCGGGTCGTATCCGTCAGATGGGTGTATGGTGTGGCGACCGGGCTCTGAGCGCCGATGACCTCACGGCGCTGCAAGGCGTGGGGGACGCGCTGGCGGAGGAAGAGGCGGAACTATCAATCGTGTATGCCCCGAAAGTGGCGGCGGTGACTAATATGCCTGTGAATCTTGCCGGTGAGGGAAAATGCCGCGTGAGCGTGTTAATCGGCCAGGCCGGGAGCGGCACGGGCGCGGAACTCTACAAGGAGAGTGCGAACGACAGGACGAAAGCGAGCGTGAGCGGTCTGGGCGTGGTGATGGGCTTGCTGAGCCGTGCGAAGGTGCACCAGTGTATTGCCTGGATCAAGGAATTTCCGACCGGCGTGAGCCTGCCGGCTTTCGGCGACGGCACACTGGTGCGCGATGTGGACAAGGCGCTGCTGGAGACGCTAGACACTACGGGGCGTTATCTCTTCTTTGTGACGCACACGGGACAGGCGGGGAGCTACATGAACGACAGCCACACGATGGACTCGGGCATAAGCGACTATGCGGCCATAGAGAGCGTTCGCACGATGGATAAGGCCGTGCGCGGGATAAGGACGTATGTTAAGCCGGAGCTGGGTGGCAACGTGTATGTGGACGCGGGGACTGGTCAGTTGGCGAGCTACACGGTGGCGCATCTGGAGACGGTGGCGAACCAGGCTCTGGAGGCAATGGAGCGTACCGGGGAGTTGAGCGGCTACAAGGTGGAGATTGACCCGGCGCAGGATGTGGCGAGCACGAGCACGGTGGAATTTGTGATCAAGAACGTGGCTGTGGCGGTGATGAGGCATGTGAGGATCAAGATCGGATTTGTGAAATCGGTATAATTCCTCATTTTCATTCGGAACACAATAAAAGATTAAGAAGTAATGGCAACAGTAATCAATAACGGCGTGCCGATGGTAAACGGTATGCTTGTGGCGTGGGCTGACATTGTGGTGCTTGTGGGCGGCGTGCCTGTAACGGGCATTGTGGGCGTGGAATACAGCGACGAGCAGGAGATCGTGAACAAGTATGGCGCAGGGCGTCACCCGGTGGGGCGCGCGAAAGGTCGGATAACTCCGACGGCGAAGCTGATACTCTATCAGGAGGAGGTGCAGGCTCTCCAGGCTCAGAGCGTGAACGGGCGTCTGCAAGACCTGCCGCCGATAGATATTCAGGTGAGCTATCTGCCCGACAGCGGCATTGTGGTGACTGACAAGATCCGCAACTGCCATATATCGGCCAACGCGCGCAAATGGAAAGAGGGAGACACGGGCCAGGAGGTGGAGCTCCCGCTGGTTCCCTCACATATCGAATGGGGCAAAGCGGCATGAGCGTAGCCCTGAGACCATCAAAAAAGGCCGTTAAGGGTGACACCTTAACGGCCACTATAACTCGAATTAATGCAATTAAAAACTATTTAAAATCCTATTTAAAACATGGAAAGAGGGAAACAAACTGGGGATGCCCCCAAAATCTTCAACGGCGATCTGAGCGAGGAGCAGGTGGCGGCCTTCAAGGCGAAGCACCGCAAGAGCTTTGCGATTGAAATTGCGGACGGCGACGAGGTGCATATCGGATATTTCAAGCGCCCGACGCTGGAGACGCTGAAAGCAGTAACGAAAGTTGCGAGAAATGACGAAGTGGAAGCCGGCAAGGTGATGTTTGACAACTGCTGGCTGGGCGGAAGCGCGGATCTGCGAACTGACGCGCTGCTCTTCATGGCTGTGCAAAAGAAGCTGGGGGAAGTGCTCAACGGCTTCCAGGGTCTAATAAAAAACTTGTAGAGGCGCACACGCTGGCGGAGTCTGACGATGAGGACGGCTTCGCCAAGGGGTGCGCCCTAATCCGGGCAAACCTGCACGTCGATGTTGATAAAATAGAGACTGAGGCGGAATGGGCGCGGCTGTATGGCGAGGCTATATGGCTGGAGCGGTGGAGGAATAAAAATAAAGCCGAGCTAATAGCCCGACTGTTTGGAGAGGATGGAAAGTGACCTAATGAATTAACCCCAAATGGAAGAATTCCCGGGGTTGTTAGAGGAACCGTTTCCACGGCCTTTAATCATTACACGAAAGAAGCCGACCATTAAAATAATAATGGTGACGAGAAAGAGGATAGCAAAGAGCTTTGCGATGAGTGAGAAGATGAACTCAAACATAACGGATCGTGTAATTTTTAGTTTTTCCAAAGATAATAAAAAAATCAGACATGGCCAACGTATTTGACTATATTTTTAACATAGGTGGTAACTTTACCAACCAGATTAGCGGCATGACGGATGCGACGGGTCGCTTTACAGGTCAGATAGATGGGGCACGGGATAAGATAACCGGTCTTGCCTCCCTATTGGGAAGTTTTGATTATGCAAAAAATATAGCTCAGAGTATGGCGGAGGGCTTTAGCCAGCTTAGCGGTGCGGGCATAAAGCTGGACTCTCAGATGCACGACCTGAGCGCGGTGGCGGGGGTAACGGGCGAGGGACTGAAACAGATCGAGGGGTTTGCTCGGGAGAGTGCCAAGGCATTTGGCACGGATGCGGCTGTGGCGGTTGAGGGCTACAAGCTGCTGCTCTCGCAGCTGAGCCCGGAACTGGGTAAATATCCGGAAGCACTCAGCGCAATGGGCGACTGCATACAGACGACCAGCAAGCTGATGGGCGGGGACGGTGTAGCGGCCGCGCAGGTCCTTACCACTGCGATGAACCAGTACGGCGTGAGCATGGAGGACCCGATGGCCGCAAGCGAGGAAATGGCGCGCATGATGAACGTAATGGCGGCCGCCGGCCAGGCAGGATCGGCAGAGCTTCCGGCAATCAGCGCGGCATTACAGCAATGCGGTATGGCAGCAAAAGCCGCTAACGTCAGCTTTGAGGAAACCAACGCGGCAATCCAGGTACTTGACAAAGCCGGCAAGAAAGCCAGTGAGGGCGGTGTGGCCCTCCGTAACGTCTTAGGACAGCTCAGCAAAGGCCGTTTCGTTGAGAAGCAGGCACGCGAGGAACTGGAAACGGCCGGCATTGACGTTGTGGCTCTGGGCGACAATTCCAAGAGCCTTAAAGAGCGTTTGGAAATGCTTAAACCCATGCTCAACGACTCCGCTCTACTGTCTAAATTTTTTGGCGTAGAGAACGCCAACGCAGCCCGTGCACTTATACAGGGCACCGACGCTCTGCAAGGGTTTACAGACGACGTGACAGATACCAACAGCGCTACGGAACAGGCAGCTATTGTCATGGATAGTTACGCCGAGCGACAGGCACGAGTGAACCAGCAATTTGAAGATCTGAAAATTTCCATATTCCAGGCCACCGGTGATTTTTCACTATGGTGCGGTGTTCTTACCACCGCGCTGGTGCCAATCGCTCAACTTGCGCCGCTGCTGACAGCAGGCTGGAAACTCATGCTCTTAATCAAGGGTCTTAACTGGACCGGCATGTGGGGCAGCATTGTGGGTTGGGTGCGTTCCGCCTGTGTGAGGTTCACGCTGATGAACGGCACCCTCACAACATCCAACATGATATCGCTGGGCTTTATCGGCAATATGGGGCGCGCGACAATCGGGCTAATACGATTCGCCACCGTCGGCATATTTAACGCCCTCAAAGGTTTGGGCGCGCTGGTTCTGTCATTCATTACCGGGGGCACGGCTTCGGCCACATTCTCCGGCATTGCTTCGGCTTCATTTGGAACATTCGCAACGACAGCAACCTCAGCATGTCGTGCCGTTGGTGTGGCGATTATGAATATCCCGATAATTGGCTGGGTAGCGGCAGCCATTGCCGCACTGATAGCCATTGGGGTTTACTTCTGGAACACGTCGGCGAAATTCCGCGCAGTGCTCAAAGGTACATGGGCAGCGTTTAAGGCATGTTTTAAGGGTATCGGAGAGCTGGCAAAAAATACCTTTGGGGCAATCGGAGACCTGATTAAAGCAGCTTTCAAGTTGGATGCCTCCGGAATAAGCGCAGCACTCAATCGACTAAAATCTACTTATAGCGATTATGGCAAACAGATAGGTCAGGCGTTTAACGATGCTTACGACGCCGAGATGAGCGAAGCGGCCAAAAAGGAAGCGGCCGAAAAGAAAAAAGGTAAAAAGAAGCCCAACGGCAGTGGCGCGCCGGTTCCTACCGTGGAATCACCTACGACAAACCCTGTTGGTTCAACTCTGAGCGGTGGCGGAGGGACAGGCGGCTCGGGTTCCGGAAGTGATGGCGGGGGCAGGATCAAAAATATTTCAATTCATATTGACAAACTTGTTGAGCGCTTCGAGATACATAGCGCGACTGTCGGTGAAAGTGCCGAGAATGTGAAGGCTATAATCTTGCAAACCCTTATGGAAGCGCTCAACGACACACAACTTGCAATATCATGAGTTTTATTTCAGAACCGAGTTTAGGTGGCAAGAAATTGCCTGTAAGCATAGATTTAGGGGCTTTGGGCTGGGGTCAGCACATGGCGAAGGGGCTTGTGCGCTTTAAGGACTTGTGGGGGAGTGCTGACCGGGACGGGATAACGGGGGTAACGGCGGGTGTACCGGTGACGGACATGGCTTATTGGGAGGGTCGGTGGGTGTTGTGTCCGTTGCGTCTGGAGCGTGAGGGGGGTGATGGCGTTACGCTGGCGGACGCTGTGGCAGCTGTGAGCCGTGAGCGCCGGATAGTGAGCACGGCTCTGACGGGGAGGGACGGGACTGTGAAGGAGTATATAAACGAGGGTGACTGGGCTGTGAATATAGCAGTGGGTCTCCAGGGGGTTGATGAGATGGGCGGGCTGTCGGATGAGTGGCCGGGGGATGAGTTGCGGAGTGTTCGGAGGCTTCTTGAGGCTAAGGAGTCTCTGAGGGTGCACAGTGAGTTTCTGGATGCGTTGAACATCGGCAGGCTTGTGATAAGGGGGTATTCGGTGCGTCAGATGACGGAGTCGAATTATCAGGTGGTGGAGATAAGCGCTGTGAGCGATGAGGATTACGAGTTATTCAGCAAGGAATATTAGGAACTGAAAATCAGATAGTGTGTGTGATGAGAGGAATATTAATTGACAGCATGACGGGTGATCTTCTGATAGAGGGTGGTCAGATAGGGATTGGTGACACTGAGGGTCAGACGGCGGCTGCGGTGGTGATGACCTTGCGTGGTGAGGTTAAGGAGCATCCTCTTCTTGGTGGTGAGGCGGGGCGGCTGCGTGGCGGTCAGGCAGATGTGATGTGGCCGGGTGAGGTCAGGGAGATGTTGCGCGGCTGCGGTGTGGAGTGTGAGCGTGTAGTGATGGAATATGATGGGACAATCAGCATAGAGCGATGAATATTATAGCGAAGGATGGCCAAAGCCTGCTTGATATAGCGGTTCAGACGGGTGGACACGTTGAGACGGCAGTTGCTTTGTGTGAGGCGAATGGGATAAGCTTAACTGCGAGGCTGGAGGAGGGTATGGCAATTACTGTTCCGGAGCCGGTGGCAGGGGGTGACAGTAGAGTGGTGGAACTATATAGGGCTCATGGAGTGGAACCGGCCACGGATGTGAGCGCGGAGGATATGTCGTCGTGCCCATACGGTGGTATCGGCATGATGGGTATAGAATTAGATTTCATTGTGAGTTAAAAAGGGATTTAAGGATTGCTAAACGTGTAATGAAATGGCAAGGAATATAAATGAAATAAAGACTGAGATAGCGCGGGAATTCATGCGTAACGAGTCAGCAGCGGCATTGTACGGGTTTGCTCCGGGCACGGAGTTCAGCCATCAATTCGGTGTAATGAGCGTAGAAAATATTCTGCTTTATGTCTGGGCTGTATGTGCATGGACAGTGGAGCAGCTTGTAAGCAGTCACAAGGCGGAAGTGGGGATGCAACTGGAGGAACTGATGGCTCACCGGCCGAAATGGTATCGTGACAGGGTGCTGGGCTTCATGGTGGGCAGGGAATTGGAAAAAGACAGCGATACATACGATACGTCCGGCATGACGGAGGGAGATATTGCGGCGGCTCGTGTTGTAAAGCATGCCGTGGCTATTGAGAGCAAGGATGCGAGCATTCTGATAATCAAGGTTGCGGGAGAGAGTGGCGGTGTGCGGTGTCCTCTGTCTGCGGAACAGGAAAGACAGCTCAAGGCGTATATAAGTGAGATTAAGGATGCCGGGGTAAGAACGGCTCTTGTCAATATGGAGGCAGATACTTTCAACTGTTCGGTGGACATATACTATAATGCGATGCTGGAGCCCGACACGGTGGAAGGTGTGTGTCGCGATGTTATATGTGAGTATATCGAGAATCTACCTTTTAACGGAGAATACACAAATATGGCCCTTATTGACCGTCTGCAAGAGGTTGACGGTGTTAAAATAGCGGAGTTTCTGGGGAGCAGCGCTCGGGCTTCGAATGAGAGCACTACGTCGCCAATCAATGCTCGCCTGATTCCGGCTGCGGGATATTTAAAGCCGGGGAAAATAACGATTAACATGAAGGCTTATGATGAAGAGGAGCGATGATGTGTATGAGGTAAATATCAAGCGTCTGGCACTGCTGGCGCTGCCTACGTGGTTGCGTCGGCCGCTTGTCGGTGCACTGCTTTACGCCGGTGTCTCACCTTTGGGGCGTCTCATGCATGAACTCAAAATGTTTCGTAAGACTACGGGTTATCGTATAAGTCATAACGGGCAGGTGTGTAAGTTGCGGGGTGTGCTGAATGATGAGTTTGATCCGGCATTACGGCGCATAACGATAGAGGATCGTGAGAGTGTCGCTATAATTGAATCTTCAATGATTTACGTGCGCGATGTATCACGTTGGGTATTCTTGCCGCGGCGTGGTTCGGGTGGTGTCATAATACACCGTGAGGGTTTCAGTGGAACGAGTGGTTTTGATTTCTGGGTAAATGTGCCCGGCGAACTGCGAACCGCGGTAAAAGAAGCGAGGATGCGGGCTATGATCAATACATATAAATTGGCTTCAAAACGCTATACTATTAATTATATATAACAAAACTATGCAAAAGATCTTAGGTAACTATCTGACTCAGCCGGATAAGGACTTTCCTCTTGATGCGGAAACGCTGGACTATCTGCAGGAACTTACGGCTCTGAGTGCGATTGTAGGTAATATTTCAGGTGATAAAACGGTACTGTACGGCTGTGAACTGAGCGGCGACAAAACACGTCGGGACGCTGGTTGGGTTTTCGTACGCACACGCTCAGTGCCGGAAGGTGAGGTGCTATACTGGGAGGGGGGCTCCATCAGCAGCGGCATGTATGTCAAGCAGGCTGATATAAGTGTCAGTGCGAATAACCGTTCTTACCCAAAGGCTTACACACGCCGTAGTCTTGCGCCTGGCTATGGTGAGGAGAATTACAGATGGGAGGACTTCACGGAGCTAAAGACCATTAAGGATTTGCTGCGGGAAAATGCGGAGTTACGTGTTGAGGTTGCGGGTCTACAGCCTGCTCCGTTAGGTGTGATACAGATGTGGGCCGGTGAAAATGTGCCCGACGGGTATCTGCTTTGTAACGGTCAGGAATACAAGCAGCAAGACTACCCAGAACTCTATAAGGTATTGGGGACGGCATTCAATAATGCTATGGGAGCAGATGGTCGTCAGTACACGACAGTTACTGGTAATTTCAGAGTCCCGGATTTGCGCGGACGATTTGTTGTGGGTATGCATGACACAGATACTGACTACACCAAGCGAGGCTCTGGCGGAGGTGTGAAAAGTGTAACTTTGACGGGCGAACAAATTCCAATCCATTGTCATAGTTTCAAGGATTACTATTTTGCCGAATCCAACAAAAAGGCCGGTGGTAATTATGATGTTATTGAGACGAACGGTAAAATAGGAAGTCACGACACGGATTTTGATAACAGTTATTTACATTATTATAAACACGATACAGATGCCTCCGGAAATGGGATGGCTCATGAAAACCGCCCTCCATACTACGTTTTGGCATATATCATGAGAGCAAAATAATACGATTATGGCAATAAAGACAAGAGCACAGTTAAAAGCATATTTCCGTAAAGGACTATACCCAACTGAGAATCAGTTTGGGGATATGATTGACAGTTACGTACATAAGGGAGAAAAGGTTGAACTTTCTCAGGTAAACGGACTTTCTGAAGCGTTGAATAGCAAATTCAACTCTACGGATGGAAAAATTATAGAGACTAAACAAAAGCAACAGGAGAATGTCATTGCCCATCTCCAAACCGTTCAGGAGACGCAATCGGAGGAAATAGCCGAACTAGAGGATCTGGGTAATTCTCTGGCTCATTCCGTGGATGAGATGGAGCAGGCTGTAAATATATTGCAATGTGAAGCCGTCAGATATTCTGATGTGGGTGCGAGTGATGGTGTGGCTCCGCTCGATGAGTTCGGCCATGTGCCGGACAGGC
>CAYVZJ010000032.1:0-17764 GCA_964456155.1 uncultured Sangeribacter sp. | reverse complement strand
ATCTGCCGAATGATTTACTCAGATATTCTGATGTAGGTGCGAGTGATGGTGTGGCTCCGCTCGATGAGTTCGGCCATGTGCCGGACAGGCATCTGCCGAATGATATTTTAAGAGCAGATGATATAGATGTATCAGATGGTGTCTGCCCACTTAATGAGTTCGGTAAAGTACCGGATTCCAATCTGCCGAATGATTTACTCAGATATTCTGATGTAGGTGCGAGTGATGGTGTGGCGCCTCTCGATGAGTTCGGCCATGTGCCGGACAAAAATCTTCCGAATGATGTACTCAGATGTTCTGATGTGGGTGCGAGTGATGGTGTCGCTCCACTTAATGAATTTCGCAAGGTGCCGTCTGAGTATCTGCCCGACTCTCTTAAACTAGGGTATACTAATGATAAGGCTTTCCCGGGAGGGGACGGACTCGAACTTAAAACAGACGTCAATCTCCTGCAAAAAGATGTTAAGGATTTAGATAAAAGCCTGAAAGATATTGACGCTGAGGTTAAGGGCATTGACTCCGAAGTAAAAGGCTTTGATGGTAAAATCGACAAGTGTCTCAAAAAAACACAGCTCGGAGCGGCTAAGGGAGTCGCACAACTTGACAGCCACCAGATGATACCTCTCGAGGATTTATATACTGACCAACCGGGAGCACTCCCTCTGCTGCAAGACAACGGAAAACTTCCCATGTCTTACATGCCCATCACTAACGATCATACAGGGACTGGTGTTTACCTTATCACTTCACAATATATTGACCAAATTGAACAGGATGTTGAGGAATTAAAACAGAATGCTGTCGATAAAAAGGATGTCGCTCTAAGAGATGCTTCCGGAAGACTCAATAAAAAGGATCTTCCTGCGGATATCGTGTATTCTTACGAGGTTGGCGCGTCCGATGGTGTAGCACCGCTCAACGAGTTCGGCAAGCTGCCGCTTGAATATTTGCCTATTGAGGAAGAAGAATTCGACTACGGAGTTAAATTACTTACTAATGACTTAATAGGAAGACAGGACGGAATAGCACCACTTGACTATTGGAGAAAAATTCCTTATGATTATATTCCGGATTATCTTGCTAAAGTAAACGATGTCAAGAAATTGATTTCAAAAGAGCGACCTTGGAAACTTTGCAGAGGGGCTATGCCATATCATGCTAAACCGGGATGCGCTTATAAACTTGGAAATAATGGCGTATTGATGAAGATTTCACCACATTTGTTTAGGAAGGATCCTGATACCGGTATGGTGATTGAAGGTTCATTTAATATTGATAAGGTTGTAAGATTTATTGATCGATATGAGATTTTTCGCAATGAAACTTTTAAAATTGTAGGCCTTGATAATACGTCTTCATTTGAGGACAATACTATCACATATCATGCCGATCATAATTCGGGTTTCCAAATTAGATTGTTAGGTAAGTTTGATCTTTACGTCGGAATGGATGAAAAGGGTGAAATTCGGCTTATTAATGATGTCATCATTCAAAAGCCTGTTCACTACCCTTACGATATCATTAATTTTTCGTTACATTATGAAATTTTACAAAATGGCGAAAAACTATTTAGGGGATACAATATTAATAGTAGAAAGATACCATTTGAAAGGTTCGTGCGTTCTGAGGGACATCTTGAGAAAAATCCACTGCTTTATAAATCCAGACATAGACCTAAATTTCAGGTGCAATGGTATCACAAATATAGAACTTACCGTAAATTTGACTTCAGACTAAAAAAATGGGTGAAGAATATTGGCAATAACGGAATTGTTAAGACGAAATATGGACGGTGGAACAATATTATCCGTAACCGACATGGATTGCCTTATGGTTTAGTGCGTGTGCGTGTAAAGCCTTCAGTATACGGACCGGCATCGCCGTGGCATTACTACATAGTAGATTTTTCTATAGGAAAGTGCGTTGAATTATTTTCAACAAAAAAAGAGACAATTATAAATTAAATTCGGAAATAAAAAAACAAATCCGCGCTGTTCTGACGTCTACCTACTTCAGCAGTTGACACAAAAGTTACGCGGATTTGATTATGCAAAAGTAATAACATTTTTATAAATATGCAAATATATTTAGAAAAAAGTTATAGATGTTATGATGTAGGAATTAGTGATGAGATTTTTATTAAAAGATAATTTTGAGACTCCATTGTCATGTATGATTAAGGTTTGGAGAGATATTATGTGTGTATATTTTTGAATGTGTAGGAACTACAAATGTGCGCCCCTCCCATTCATGGGGCAAAAGCGCTATTTTCTCCGGGACTTCACCGAAGTGCTGGAGCAAGTAGCCGGACAAGTTGACACAGTGGTGGACCTTTTCGGAGGCTCCGGGCTGTTGTCTCATACGGCCAAACACGTGTTGCCCGGCTGTCGGGTTGTTTACAACGACTTTGACCGCTATGTGGATCGTCTGGCAGACGTTGAACAGACCAACGAGATATTAAGAGCCATTAAAGAGCTTTTAACCGGTGTTGAACCTAACCAACGACTCACCAGCCAGCAGCGTGCTGACGTGCTGGCTCTGGTCGAGAGCTACGAGAAGCGGAGCGGTTATGTCGATATTCTGACTATTGGCCGAAATGTGCTATTTTCCGGTAAATGGGTTACAAGTCTGGACGAGCTGCGCAAACATACTATGTATAACCGCGTCAGACCGGGCGCGTATGAATGTGGCGGCTATCTGGACGGTCTGGAGGTGGTGCACATGGACTACCGGGAATTATTCGAGCGAGAGCGGCACAACAGCCGTGCGCTGTTTGTCCTGGATCCGCCGTATCTGACGACTGAGTGCGGCCAATATGAAAATTATTGGAAGCTGACCGACTATCTGGACGTGTTGCGCCTGTTGAACGGCACAAAGTGGGTTTATTTCACTTCTGACAAGTCGCAGATCGTTGAGCTGTGCGATTGGCTGGCTGCTTGCTTCGGCGAGGCTGCGCCCATGTATGGGGCGACTGTAAGGCAGCGCACAAACACCCTTAACTATCAAGCCAAATTTAACGACATGATGATAACAAGACTCTGACCGACACCAGCGCGGAGGCATAGAAAAAGCCCCCGGCTTGATTTGCAGTTTTCCTACGACATACAAATAACACGCCAATAGAGCGCAGCCGGGGGCAAAAGCCTTTCGGTCGCTCTATTGGCGTGTTATCGTGTCGTAGGAGTTGCAAATTTACGAAAAAATGCTGAATGACAGTATATGAAACCCTTAAAATCTGCGGAGGACTGATTGTGAACCTGGAAAAAGCCGGAATAAGGCCGAGCGATCACAAATATCTGGAAATGTTCGAGAGTTATAGGGAAGCGCGCGAAAGAGGCGAAAAAGTGGCTTATATTGTCGCCTGTCTGTCTGAGCGGCACAATGTGAGCGAGCGGAGTGTTTACGAGATTGTGAAGCGTCTGGGGAGCGACTGCAAATCAGTTTCAGCAGGAAGCATGGAATAAATGCCCCAGAACTCACAGAAATGGCCTAATTTCGCATTGAATGGAACAAAACAAGTATTATGCCATGCTCGGCCAGATATTGCAGCACGGCAAACGACAGGCCAATAAAAAGGGCTCAATCATTTACCTGCTCAATGAGCAGCTGCATTTGACACCTTACGACTTGCTGGAGATTTTCGAGGGACACAATATTGCGCGCAAGAAGCTGCGCAATGAACTCAGCCTGTTTATGGCCGGAGAAAGAGACCTAACGAAGTACAGAGAAGCAGGGATAAATTGGTGGGATTATTGCGGCCAAATCCTCATTAACAGTTATCCAACCTATTTTGAGAAGTTGCCGGCTTTAATCGAGCAAATCAATCGAGAGAAGCGGAACAGCAAAAATTATGTGCTGTTCTTAGGCTCAACAGGAGCCGAAACCAATCAAGCGCCTTGCTTGAGCCTCATTCAATTCCAGCTCGATGATGGCGAACTCGTTTTGTCAGCCTATCAGAGAAGCAGCGACGCAAACTTAGGTTTACCAGCTGACATTTACCATTTGTATTTGATAGCGCGACAAATTGAAGCGCCTTTGAAGTCGATAACGCTAAACCTGGGAAACGTTCACATCTACGAGAACAACGCCGAGAAAACGCGCGAACTTCTGGCAGGAAATGAAGCTGTGAGGTTTGAGCTGAACGTCTGAACAGGCGCGAAAAGTCAGAGCGAAAGCAGCCAACTTAATCACTTCAAAGTTACAAAATTCTGCTGACATGAGCAAATAAAACACCATAAAAATAACGCTGATTTTAAGCCTGTTTGAATGGCTTTTAATCAGCGTTTAATTGGTGTTTAAGCGGTCGAAAGAGCAAGAGAAAAAAGGAAGCGAAAAAAAGAAGATTTGCTCGTTTCGTTTTGAAAAGTTGCACGTTTCGTTTTTGCGATTATACGCAGAGTCATATCATTTTACCGTAAGCTGGCTTAAGGATACTTCCTGTCTTATAAAGGGGCTGTCTGCGGGTGTCACTTATGATTGCCGCGTGAAGGCAGTGCCGCAGGATGCGGATAAATTCAATGCCAGCGCGTGGAGTGATATCTATCAATTTGAGCACAGCGGTGTGAGTACAATAATTGAGTCTGTGATGGATAAGGAAAGTAAATCAGGGTATTATTATAATTTACAGGGTATATGTGTAGGAACTGAGCGACCTGTCCTCCCCGGCATATATATCTTGCGTAAAGCAGATAAGGCCATCAAAATTCTGGTTCCGTAAATAATAGTCCCAAGGATAAAAAAGATGTGGCGACCTTCTCAGGCCGCCACATTGTTGTTTTCCATAATACTTTTAATAACTAACCTAACATCATGAAACGATTTCTTACTTTCTGTATTTATAACACACCGGATGTTAAAAAGGTTCAGAAATTAAAATAATTACTGTCTCCTGTGATTGAGAGAGGGGCGCGACAGAACAACTCATCTGCGCGCCCCTCGTTATTTTCCTCATTGTATCAGGACTAACTGCTTGGGAAAGAAGGATGGTATTAAGTGTTATTTTTTAATTATTTTGACAATTTCGTCAGTTGATATACCTGCAATGCCGGCTATCATATCTAAGGACAGTCCTTTCTCATGCATAGCCTTAATCATATCCGCACGACCTTTTTCAAGTCCTTTTTGAAGTCCTTCTGCTCTTCCTTCCGCTCTTCCTTCCGCTCTTCCTTTTTCGAGTCCTTTCTGCATGTTTTTGCGAGAGGCGTATTCTATCTGACCTACGATAGTACGGTAGGCCTTCACGTCTGCATCATATTCCCTGCGGGCATCATCATCAAGTGCCGCATAAGATGCGACATTATCCAGATGCTGAAACATCTTGTCAATATTAGTAAAAGCAATCCTATCCATATTCGGCATATTTATTATATTATGGATTGATATATTTGCCCATCAGAAAATTGCTCTATACTGCAAATATAAGATATTTTCCTTTACTTTCAAAGATTTATCAAGAAAGTAAAACGAAAAAGTAGCAGATGTCGGAAATTTGGTGTTAAAGAGAGAGGAATTATTTGTTTAGTGAAAAATATTGATTAAATTTGTGGTGCAAGACCGTCATGCGGAGGCCCGGTCAAGGGTTTAGCGGGCGGGAAATGCGCAAGGATATATCCGAAGGGAATATATCCGTATTTAAATATGAAATGCGTTTACTCGACGCTCTTTCTTGGCTTGCAGAAATCTGGAAAATTTCAATCGTAGTCAAGGATGAGACAACGGTAGACGCCTTATGTGGATATGTCAAAATGCAGTCCGTTGATATCGTTAGCATGACTTTGCATGCGGTATTATTCGGTAATTTGTTGACTATCATATCTCGCGTGAGGCCTCTGCGCGTTGTCCGTTCAACTACGATGGGCATTCCAGAGCCTCTGCAAGCGTGAACGGGCAATTGGTACGGCTCTCGCGCGTTTCTTTTTGTCATTAAGGGGCGATAAGGAGACACTGCGTCTCGAGCAGGGCGTTTACGTAATCCGCGTCAATGGCCATGCTGCCAAGATATCGATTAGATAATAAGGAAATCCGAAATTCAGAAGATAAATTGAAATATTAAAAATGAAATGATGTATTAAATTAACCTATCTCCTGTGATTGAGAGAGGGGCGCGACAGAACAACTCATCTGTGCGCCCCTCGTTATTTTATTTTCTTGAGATGTGGAATAGAGTCTAAAGGTTGGCGTATTCTTGTTGGGCGTTGAATGATGGGCATGCTTTGGCGGCGAAGTCGCGGTGGCCGTGGATTTTGGCATTGGGATATACCTTCTTTAGATGGCGGAGCAACTTGAGCAGGGAGTCTTTTTGAGCCGGTGTGCGATTGTCTAAAGGTGGCAAACCGGGTTTTTGAGTATCTACTCCACCGACGTAACAGACGTTGATGGCAGTCCGGTTGTGGCCGTAACAGCCGTTGGAGACACTCTCTTCGGGCCAGGTGCGCACTACGGTGCCGTCAGCCTCGATGATGTAATGATATCCCGGAGCGTGCCATCCTCGGCCGCCGAGTTTCTTGGGCATCATGTGGTAAGCTACGATATCTTTGGCAGTGTTGGATTGGTTGCCTCCGGAGCAGTGTACTATTATTTCTTTGATGGTTCGCATTTTGTTTAGGTATTAAGTCGGAGTTATTAGTTATGAGGTGAGTTACGGCTAAAGTAGTAACCCGGTAAGAAAGAATTTGAGTTATGAGGGATGAGTTTCTGTGGGGGTGTCGGTTTCTGTCAGCCAGGGGAGGGGAGGACGTCGGCCGGTGCATCCAATGCGGTCGCAGCGCGTGGTGAGCAGTTGCATTTCGAGTTGATGGCGTTGCTCGTTGGAAAGCAGCAGAGCCTCGTTCAGCTGACGCAGTTTCTCTGCATTGTCAGCCATCTCTTTCTGCAGGTCTTTAATCTGCTCCATTGCGAGATGCAAGGAGTCGATTTCAGCCGCCTCTGCTTCAGCATTGGCCTTACGTCTGTTACTGCGGAGCATCCATCCGAAGCCTCCGCCGGTGATGGCGCTTACGAGAGCGCCGGCGATAGAATTAAAATCAATCATAATAGGGTTGTTTTAGTGTTTACGTTGCAAAATTAAAAAGTAGCCGGCCGGAAATGATGATAAAAATTGACAGAACATAAATATTGTGGAAAGGGGTCTAAACTTCGCATCATAAATAAGATAGTGTATAAGACGGTACGTTAAACTGCAAAACATTTGCAGTGAGTATATATATGTTAAGAATATTTAATATACAAAATGCTAATTTTTAGGCTATTTAATTAGGAAATTGGCTAAAGAGGTTGTATCTTTGTATAGAGATAAGGAAAATAACTACGTATAATAATTAAAAAAGAAAGATATATTATGGCAAAGAAGAAAACGCCGGTAAAGGCGGTAGGAAGAATAAGCGATGCGGAGGCCAAGCGTAAGGCTTTGGGTCTGGCCTTGGAGCATCTTGAGAAGGATTTCGGCTCCGGGGCCATCATGCGTCTTGGTGATGACAAGGTGCAGGACGTCGAGGCGATTTCTACGGGTTCGATAGGAGTGGACTATGCGTTAGGCATCGGAGGTCTGCCGCGTGGCCGTATCACCGAGATTTTCGGTCCGGAGGCTTCGGGTAAGACTACGCTTGCTATCCATGTAATAGCGGAGGCTCAGAAGGAGGGTGGTATATGTGCCATCATCGATGCCGAGCATGCATTTGACAGATTTTATGCCGAGAAACTTGGTGTGGATGTCAACAGCCTGTGGATATCTCAGCCCGACAACGGTGAGCAAGCACTGGATATTGCCGAGCAGCTTATCAATTCGGGCGCTATCGATGTCTTGGTGATAGACTCAGTGGCAGCCTTGACACCTAAGGCGGAGATAGAAGGCGAGATGGGCGACAAGAATGTAGGTCTGCATGCCCGCCTGATGAGTCAGGCGATGCGTAAATTGACCGGCGCTATCTCCCGTACTCGCACATGCTGTATCTTTATCAACCAGATGCGTGAGAAGATAGGCGTAATGTTTGGCAATCCCGAGACCACTACCGGTGGTAACGCCTTGAAGTTCTACTCTTCCGTGCGTATAGACATCCGTCCCGGAGCCTTCATCAAGGCAGGTGACCAGGCTATCGGCCGTCAGGTGAAGGTAAAGGTGGTGAAGAATAAGGTGGCACCCCCGTTTATGAAGACGGAATTAGAAATAATGTTTGGCGAGGGTATCTCCAAGTCAGGCGAGATAATAGATATGGCTGTGGCGCTGAATATCGTCAAGAAATCAGGCGCATGGTTCTCTTATAATGGCACCAAGCTTGGTCAAGGTCGCGACTCCGTGAAGCGCGTCATAGATGATAATCCGGAGCTTGCCGAGGAATTGAAGGGTCTGATTAAGCAGCGTCTTGCCGAGGAGAAGAGCAAGCATGCGGCGGAGCGTCCTAATCCGTTCCTCCCCGGTAAGGAGACCACACGCTCGGAGACAGATGAAGAATATACACCGAGTGGTGAAGACTTTGATGCCTCCGAGGATGGTAGTGGCGAGGGCGCCGAGGATATCTTCGGAATAGAGATCGACGAGTAATATATTCGCCACTTTACTAACTCGGCGAGTATATATCGCTGATTGACAAAATAAAAAATGGATACGCTTTGAGAGCGTATCCATTTTTTATGTCGTTCAATCTATGTATCTAATTTGCGGGTATTATTTATCGCGCATGAAGATTTGGATAGGTGTGCCGTGGAAGTCCCATTTTTCCCTTATCTTGTTTTCAAGGAAACGACGATATGGCTCCTTTACCCATTGGGGAAGGTTGCAGAAGAAGACGAATGTGGGTATTACCGACTCCTTAAGCATTGTGACATATTTGATTTTGACAAATTTACCCTTATTGCTTGGAGGAGGAGTGATGGCTATCTGCTCAAGCATGTAAGTATTGAGCTGTGAGGTGGGGATGAGGCGTTTGCGGTTTTCATACACCTGAATGGCAGTCTCCAGCACCTTAAAGATACGCTGCTTGGTGAGCGCGGAGGTGAAGATGATGGGGAAGTCGGTAAAGGGAGCGAATTTGGAGCGAATAGCCTGCTCGTATCTCTTCTGTGCTTCGAGTGAGCGGTCTTCGATGAGATCCCATTTATTGACACACACTACGAGGCCCTTCTTATTTCTCTGTATGAGTCCGAAGATATTGCCGTCTTGCGACTCAATGCCACGAGTAGCGTCAATCATCATTATGCAGACATCACTTGCTTCAATGGCGCGAATGGAGCGTATCACGCTGTAATACTCGATATCTTCATTCACCTTCTGCTTCTTTCTGATGCCGGCTGTATCTACGAGATAGAAGTCGAAGCCATACTTATTGTAACGGTGATATATGGAGTCGCGGGTAGTGCCGGCGATGTCGGTCACTATATGTCTTTCCTCGCCGATAAATGCGTTTATAAGGGAGGATTTGCCGGCATTAGGACGTCCGACGATTGCGAATTTGGCTACGTTATCTTCCGGGGAGTCATCCTCGGCCGGTTCGGGCATATCCTTTACTATTTCGTCAAGAAGCTCGCCGGTGCCGCTGCCATTGGCAGAAGATACCTCAATGGGGTCGCCAAGTCCGAGGCCGTAAAATTCGGGCACGTTATATCTTGCATCCCCTTTATCCTCCTTGTTGGCGACGAGAATCACCGGCTTTTTGGAGCGTCGCAGTATGGCTGCCACTTTATCATCGAGGTCGGTGACGCCTACGGAGGCATCTACTACGAATAGGATTACGTCAGCCTCTTCGATGGCGATGTGCACCTGCTTATTGATTTCTTCCTCGAAGATATCGTCTGAGTTGACTACCCATCCGCCTGTATCCACGATAGAGAACTCTTGTCCGTCCCAATCCACTTTGCCATACTGTCGGTCGCGGGTGGTGCCCGCCGTGTCGTCGACTATCGCCGACCTTGTCTGCGTCAAACGGTTGAAGAGCGTGGATTTTCCCACGTTCGGCCGCCCTACTATTGCTACTAATCTGCTCATTTTAAGAATTGGTGTTTATAATGCAGTCAGCCCCGGTGCACATTATGCAAAGTAGGGCTGACCAAAGTAATTTTTTCTTTAATCTATATATCCGAAGGCTTTGAGTTTATTCTCACGGTTACGCCAGTCTTTCTCTACCTTGACAAAGAGTTCGAGGAATACTTTCTTGCCGAAGAATTGCTCGATATCCTTGCGGGCCTCAATACCCACTTTCTTGATTTTCTCACCGCCTTTGCCGATGATGATGCCCTTCTGTGAGTCTCTTTCTACGTAAATGACTGCCATAATGTGGATAGCGCCGTCATTTTCGTCAAATTTCTCAACGATAACCTCAGTGGAATAAGGCACTTCCTTATCGTAATTGAGAAGGAGTTTTTCGCGTATTATCTCTGTGACGAAGAAGCGTGCGGGCTTATCAGTGAGAGCGTCCTTTCCGAAATAAGGAGGAGCGACGGGGAGGAGTTCTACGATACGGTTCTTGAGGTTATCGACGTTAAACTTTTCAGTAGCGCTTGTAGCGTAAATTTCAGCGTTGGGGAGACGTTTAGACCAAGCGTCGACAAGCGCCTCAAGTTCTTCATTACCCTTGAGGAGGTCAATTTTATTGATTACCAGAAGCACCGGTATCTTCTCCTGAGCCACACGGGCGAGGAAGTCAGCGTTCTTTTCCGGGTCTTCCACCACGTCAGTGACGTAGATAAGAATGTCAGCGTCAGTGAGGGCACCTTCTGAGAATTCGAGCATAGACTCCTGAAGGCGGTATTTAGGCTTGAGGACACCGGGGGTGTCAGAATATACTATCTGATAATCGGGGGTATTGACGATACCCATGATACGGTGGCGTGTGGTCTGCGCCTTATTTGTGATGATTGATATTCTTTCACCGACGAGGTCGTTCATTAGTGTGGATTTACCTACATTGGGATTGCCTACGATATTGACAAACCCGGCGCGGTGTTGCTTTTCTGTTACGTTTTCCATATAGTATTTTGTCTAAATTAATTCATATTTGAGTAATATACATATTTAAAACGCGGAAAAGCGGTGAAGGGTTTGGTAATGCTCAAAATATGAAGAGCGGAGTGTCACCCGATGTTGACACCCCGTTCTTATTTCGTTTTTTATGAATTAATCTTTTTTACTTAGGGTCGATAGCCCAGACGAGATACATGGCTCCCCAGGTGAAGCCGGCTCCGAAAGCTGTCATAACGATTTTGTCACCCTTATGGAGCTTATTTTTGAATTCGTCGATGCATAGAGGTATGGAAGCGGCTGAGGTATTGCCTGTGTGCTGTATATTGACGAGCACTTTCTCTTCAGGCATCTTGAGTCGGCCGCCTACGGCCTCGATGATACGGAGGTTGGCCTGATGAGGCACAAACCAGTCGATTTCATCGACGGTGAGTCCGTTACGCTTCATTACGTTTTGCGAAGAGGAGAGCATGTCGCTTACGGCGTGTTTGTACACAGCGCGTCCTTCCTGATAGATGTAATGTTCGCGGGCTTTGACAGTTTCCTCGGAGGCGGGTTTTACAGAACCTCCGGCCTTCATGAGGAGGTGGGGGAGTCCTTCTCCGTCTACGTGGAATTCGGCGTCTATTACTCCGAGGTTGTCATCACCGGGCTCTACGAGGACGGCAGTAGCGGCGTCTCCGAAGAGGGGGCAGGTGCTGCGGTCTTCATAGTCGGTCATGCTCGACATTTTTTCTGAGCAAACGACGATTATTTTCTTATAAAGTCCACTTTTAATATAAGCGTTGGCCGCCTGCATAGTGACGATGAATCCGGCGCAGGCCGCCTGGATATCATATCCGTAAGCGTTGCTGAGTCCGGCCTCGTGAATTATGACGCTGGCAGTGGAGGGGAAGCGGTAATCCGGATTGGAGGTAGCGCAGAGTAGGAGCTCTATCTCATTCGGGTCAGTCCCGGTCTCATCCAGCAGTTTTTTGACGGCAAGCTGTCCCATATGTCCGGAGCCTTTTCCGTCTTCTTTGAGGATGCGACGCTCCTTGACACCTACGCGGGTGGTAATCCATTCGTCGCTGGTGTCAACCATTTTGGAGAGCATCTCATTGTCGAGGATGTCTTCGGGCTGATATGAGGCTATGCCGCTGATTATTGCGTTTGGCATACACGGGAAGCGTTTTGACCGCTTGATTTTATATTAAACAGTGGGGATATTTTTGTCGATAACGAGTTTACCACGATAGTATCCGCATTCGCCGCAGATGGTGTGGTAGATGTGCCATGAGCCGCAGTTGGGGCAGATGGCGAGTGTGGGGATAAGAGCCTTGTCGTGAGTACGACGTTTCGCTGTTCTGGTGTGCGATTGTCTGCGTTTAGGATGTGCCATTGTCTATTTTTCTTTTTAGTTATTTTATTAAATTGTATAATATACGGCTCGGGTCTATGGGGTTAAGACGTGGGGCCGTTGTCACTCATTATCGTCGGATACGTCAAATTCTGCCTCTTCGAGCACGTCTTCAGCCTCATCATCGATATTGGCGCGATGCTTGTTGAGGGCTTGTGCCATGGCGCGGTTGCACTTTCCGAGAGGATGCACGTGGCGCAGAGGGATGGTGAGAAGGATGGTGTCATACAGCATGTAAGCCACGTTGAGACTTGAGTTGCTGTAAGGGATGATGAGCATATCATCGCTTTCGTCATCAAACTCCTCACCGTATTTCACTATGATGTGATAATCGGTATCCACTTCAATATCGAGAGGGTCGAGACAGCGGTCGCAGGGCACTGTGACTGTGCCCTGACAGTGGAATGTGCAGTCGTACGCATCATTTTTCTTGACAAGGTCCATGTGTACCTTGACGTCAGATTTGGTGATACCCGTATGCTCCATGTTTTTGAAGAACTCGGTATCACATACGAAGTCTTGCTCATGCTTGCCGTCAGGCAGCGAGGCTAACTCCACTTTATAGGCCGTGAATTTTCCCACTTTAATATCGATATATTAGAAAAAAGCGCCACAAAGATAGTTAGTTTCTTGATAATAACCAACATCTTTTGGCACTTTTTTTGTTTTCGGGGGTAAAAACGCCCCGTTTTGTATCAGTATGCTATTATTTTACTACCACTTTAGCGGTCTTGCCGTTGAAATTCACCAGGTAGATGCCGGCGGGAAGATTCTCCTTACCGGTCTCTGTTCCGCTGAGGTTGAATACGCGTGCTCCGGCCGGCGCTTCGATGCGTCCGTGCAGACCGTATACGTTCATATTGTCAGCCTCGATTACTTCCACTGCGGAGATGTCGTGCAGCTTGGAGGGTGTGAAGGTTATCACGTTGGAAGTAGACTTTGAGGGATATCCCTTGAAGGGAGTGACGTAAGCGGTAAATTCCGTATCCCAGTATGCGGAGGGAATGAAGACAGTAGCGGCAGTTGCGCCGTCAGTGGAGAGGTTGTTGTAATCACCGTAGAATACGTCTCTGTCAAAGAGGTCTTTCATCTTGATAGAGAGGAAATAATCGGTAGCCCCCTCGGCTGCATCCCATACGAGTTGCACGTTGTTCTTGGCGTTGTCAGCCATGGGGTCGTCGTGCAATACGGTGGTCAGGTCGGGAATTTCGGTATACTTATTGTATTCGAAGCTTGCGCACTTGGTCTCCGGGTCATATTTTATATTGGAGATCCATACCTTGAATGCGTTGGGGAAGTGGAAGGGCACGAGCTTGAAGTCAGGAGTCTCGGGGGTGAGGTAAGTGTAAGCACCCTCTTCTCCGGGCCATACCATCATATCATGATTATCCTTTACGGGACGCATGATGTCGACATTAGACATATTGTTGACATTGACGATGTTGTTTTTCCAAGTCTCCTTGTCATAGTTGATTTGCCAGATTACGAGACCCTCTTGTCCGACTGGTGAGTCCCATCCATCAGCGGTGCGTGTCTCAAAGAGGAAATATTCGCCGCTGGCGCGACCGCCGGGGGCTCCTACCTTTACGCGCACTGCCTTGCCATTCTCACCGGCGGAAATGCTGGGTAGCACATACTCCTTGCCGTCTTCAGCATCCTCATATTCAAGCCAGTTGCATACCCATTTTTCGTAAGCCGAAAACATCGGGGGGCGAGTGCTGAGCTCATTGTAAGAGCCATTGGCCATTACGTCAAATATATCCGGAGTAGAGGTGGGGCTAAACTGGTTGTAGGTGTCATACAAGTCAGGAAGACCGAGCACGTGGCCGTATTCATGCACGAAAGCGCCGATGCCGTCGATGTAGGGCTGCTGGGCTGCCGGAATCTTCTGGCTGCTGTTGAGCTCACAGGAGCAGGCGTATGTGCGCATCTCCACGCCGTCTACGTATAGACGCGGAAGGCCGATAGTGTTGGTATACATATCGCAATATCTCCAATAGTCGGCCTGATGGGGCCATACCTTCGTCTTATCGCCGGTGTCTGCCTGACCGCGACCACTGAAGAAGAAGAAAATATTGTCTATTTTTCCGTCGTCGTCGAGGTCATAGTCAGCATAGTTGATTTCATCATCGAGTGCCAACACAGCCTCCTGGATGGCGTATCCGAAGTTGGCAGTTTTCTGATAGTCGGGCATATCGGGGTTGTCACCCACGTAGAAGGCAGCCTCACGTGAGAGCTTCACCGGACCATAGACGTTGAATTGCGGACGGAAGTGTCCGTTTGAGACGTCCATGTAATAGTCGCGTGCTGAGCCGCAAGAGCCGAAGTCTGAATATCCCTTTTCGTTGCAGAGCTTATCGAAAGTCTCCTTAGGATTTTCGGTGCTGAAGGGAGTGTCGGCATATTCCAGAAGGATTACCAGAGCGGGGATATCACCGACGGTGGGGTATGTGGTGCGACCCCATGTGTCAAGAGCGGCCATACGGCTAACGCCCTCGTTGAGTGGCTGCGACACGGGGATTGTCTCAGAGCGGAGGAGGTTGATGTCTGCCTTGGAGGCGGTCATCACTCTGCCGTTGCGCATAGCGGGAGTCAGAAAACCCTTGTTGTCAAACTCCAGAATAGTCACTCCATCCACGTCCGTGCAATAGCTGAAGTGTTCGTTGCCGTGCAGGCGGAAACTTACCACGCTGCCGTCAGGATTAGTCTGAGTAAGGACTTCCGTAGTAGCCGGACGTGCCAAAGCGAGCATGGGCAAGCCAAGCAGGGCACAACTTAAAAATTTCTTAATGTTCATTATGATTGAGATGTCTTAGGTTATTTGCAAAAGTAGTTAATTTGTATTAGTTTAGACTCTTGACTGCCCTGAAAGTTTAATTTCAGTTGTTGAGCTGAAACGGGACAGTCAGTAAGCGGACAGAGTGACTAACTTAGTACCTCCGAGGAGAATCGAACTCCTATCTAAAGTTTAGGAAACTTCTATTCTATCCGTTGAACTACAGAGGCGTTTTCTTGCTGTGTCTCATCAGCAATGCAAATATATTTAAATTGTAGGATACTACCAAATTATCTTACCCAAAAATTAAAAATAAATGTTAAGGAGTGTATATTAGTCGCTTTGTATGTGAAATGGGGTCTTAATTGGAGGCGAGTCGCACTGTCTCGCCGGGTTGGTCTTTAAGCGAGGGATTGAGACGGCGCAGGGTGTCGAGGCGTATTCCGAAGCGTTGGGATATGGAATGCAGCGACTCACCATCGCCGATAGTGGCACTCTTTACTCCTTCGGGTGCTTGGTCAAGTTTCTCTTGTAGGTAGACTTCCTCCCACTCCTTGATTTCTCCATCGCGCTTCACGTCATTGTAACTCAGCAACTTTTCTTTCTTAATTTTGAGTTCTTTGGCGAGTGAGCCATACGTGTCGCCCGGTTTGGCGATGACGTAATGGAGTCCGCGGCTGCGTCTTACGGGGTGTCGACGGCTGAGTGTCTCGTGGATGAAGGAGACGTTTTGCTCGAGGTTGGGGTCGTGTTTGGTGTCAAAGATATAAAGTGAGTAAGTCTCGATGATGGAGATCAGTCGGGCGGCATAGTTGGGGTCGGTGGCATATCCGCACTCCTTGAGACCACGTGCCCAGGCGGCATAATCACCCTCGGGGAGGGAGAAGAGGGGTTGGTAGCGACTGCGTGACAGGAATTTGGAGTGGTCTTCATAGCTTTGTGCCGGAGAGTCGTAGACGCGGAAGCATTCGTTGGGTGCGTCGTCATTGCGCAGCATGGTGTCGCCTTGCCAGTCGCGGTGACATTTGATACCGAAGTGATTGTTGCCTTCGCGAGCGAGCGTAGAGCGTCCGGCGGCACTCTCCAGCAGCCCTTGCGCCAGAGTGATTGAGGCCGGGATGCCGTAACTGTGCATTTGCTCTATGGCCATAGAGCTGTAGGTGGCAATATAGTCTTCGTAAGCCCCTGCATGTGCAAAAGGGACGCGCAGCAGGCAGGCTATGAATAGAAAAAGTCGGTAAGGCCACCGGATTTTATCAATTCGGTGCATACTTTGTTTATTATATATGTAATTGCTGTCTTTAACGAGCATAATTATAATGCTGTATCGAAAGTACTCTTTTTTGGGGATGATTTTTCAAAATTAGTTAAAAAAATCGAACAATAATGGCACGTATTGCATTAAATTTGTATACGAGCAGTGTGAGAATAATCTTTATGCTATGAAAGAAAAGACTATATCTACTATAATTAAAGTGTGTGGCTATGATGAATTGTCAGCCACAGATCGTCATCTGATAGATGAGGCTAAAGCGGCCACCCGTCGGTCGTACGCTCCCTATTCGAAATTTCATGTAGGAGCGGCGATATTGATGGACAATGGTGAGATAGTGACGGGGAGCAATCAGGAGAATGCAGCCTATCCGTCGGGGACGTGTGCCGAGCGTTCTGCCTGTTTTTATGCAGCGGCGCGATATCCGGGTGTGCCTATGCGTAAGATAGCGATAGCTGCATGGACACGTCTGCATGAAGATGCGGAGGTAGGAGAGGAGATGTGTTTTCAAGAGCAGCCCATCTCACCATGCGGCGCATGTAGGCAGGCTCTTTTGGAGTATGAAGCGCTATATGGTCCGATAGAGGTTTTGCTCTATGGTCATGAGGAGGTATACCTCCTTCCTTCGATTTCCTCGCTGATGCCGCTTAGTTTTACCGGATTTTAAGATAAGATATCAATATAAGAGATTGTAAAAAATAGATAAAACAGGATTTCTAACATTTTGAAGCATATGAAGAAGATTTTACGTATTACTCGTGGTAGGATAGTGGCGGTGGTGGCCGCTGTATTGTTGTCAGTGGGTTTGAGCAGCTGTTATGTAGATGTTGGTTGGATGCCTTCTCCGCCGTCGGGCTGGTCGGAGACATTTTACGACAGCCGTCTGACGGGCTATTGGCAGCTTATGGAGATTAACGGCACATACGTAAGTCGCTACGATACGAATTATCTATATTTTGGAGGTGCAGGTCGCGGTCGCTATTATTATTATGACCGTGGTCAGGCATATTGGGAGAATACAGCCTATTGGTGTCAGGAGTCAGTGAATAGCGCTTCCCGTTACCAGATTAATCTCCAGTATGAGACTACCGGCTCGCCGACGACAATGAATTATTGGTTTGAAGATGGCGGATATGTGCTGTGTATGCAGTGGTTTACAGGCAATCGCGTTCAGACCTACGTATACAAGGCCATCAACTACGCCCCCTGGTAAGTTTTTTATTTACATTTGTTAACGTTTTTAAACAAACTTTAATTCCCCTAAATATAAGACACTTAGCGATAAAATCAGCAATAAAAATAGATTTTTTTGCAAAAAGTCTTGACAGGGGGCGAAAAATGTTATAACTTTGCATTCGCGTTTGAGAA
>CAYVZJ010000031.1:0-29135 GCA_964456155.1 uncultured Sangeribacter sp. | reverse complement strand
GCCAAAGGCATGTCCTTACGTTGCTCGGTCGGCGCTTTTCTTAATACGAGCCGTAGCGGATGTTGCGGTAGAAGTTTAGTTGAGCGGCTGTGATGTAGGGGTAAATCCAGAGATACAGGATACCGCAGGTGAGCAGGGCAAGGAGACACCATCCGATGAAGCGGCAATACAGGCAGAAGAGTTCCCATTTGTGTCCTTTCATCAGATTCCATGAAGCCTGCATGGCGTCAATACCGGTGATCTGCGGGTCATCTACCATGATGAAGAAGGTCATTGAAAAACCGAGAGCCAAAATGATACCCGGCACGAGGAGAAATACACTGGCGATAGAGACAAGGACAGAAATGAGAAGACCGGCAACGAGTGTCTGTCCGAAATTCTTGAAGCCGTCGAAGAGAGTATTGTAATCAGCCTTCTGATAGCCGGTAAGGGCGATGATAAACATAGCGTATCCTACGCTTAGCGGACCAACAACGAGCAATTCGCCGATATAAGTGAAGCCCGCTGCCGAGATCAAGGCATAATAAATTAATGTAGCGAGCACGGCAGGTATCCATTGTCCGGAAAGCTGCTCCTTTGCCTTACGCATCAGCATTTGATTCTGTGTCATGACATTCAAATTAGAGGGTTTAACAATTTTCAAAGATAACGAATTAATCTAATTTCAAAGATAACGAATTAATCTGAGTTATCAATGAAATGGCTGAAAATTTTGCCATAATGTGAAAATTTATTAAATTCGCTGACTGTAAAACCACTTTATACGCACGACCTCTTTGCTGACATCCCGGGGTCAATGCTACCATATCTGACTAACTTAACACATTAAATATTATATGAAAGAATTAGATGAAAACCTGACGACACCGACGGGGCTTCCGGAGAATGCCTTTCGTGAATTAGGTGCCGATGAGGAGTATCGCCCGGTGATGCACCCGGCGCACGACCAGAAAGAGGTGACTCCCTACTCGGTGATTACCGGCCTGTTCATGGCCATTATCTTCTCGGCAGCCGCCGCCTACTTGGGCTTGAAGGTAGGACAGGTATTTGAAGCCGCCATTCCTATCGCCATCATTGCAGTAGGTCTCTCCAACGCCTTGGGCAAAAAGAATGCCTTGGGTCAGAATGTAATAATACAGTCTATCGGTGCCTGCTCGGGCGTAATCGTGGCCGGTGCCATCTTCACTCTCCCGGCTCTCTTCATCCTGCAGGCCAAGTACCCCGATATCACTGTGCAATTCTATCAGATATTCCTCAGTTCGCTGCTCGGCGGTATCTTAGGCATCCTCTTCTTCATCCCCTTCCGTCGCTATTTCGTGAAAGACATGCACGGCAAGTATCCCTTCCCGGAAGCCACAGCCACCACACAGGTGCTTGTTTCCGCTCAACAGGGGGCAGCAACGGGCGAGGGAGGTCAGGCGAAGACTCTCATCATAGCCTCACTTATAGGTGGCATATACGACTATATCGTAGCGACCTTCGGCTGGTGGGCCGAGACAGTCACCACGACAGTCTCCACATGGGGCACCACATTGGCTGAGAAGACGAAACTCGTGTTCAGCTGCAATACGGGCGCAGCCTTGCTCGGTCTGGGCTATATCGTGGGCCTTAAATATGCATTTGTAATCTTCGCCGGCTCTATCTTCGTATGGTGGATCATCATTCCCCTGATGGGCACATACGGTGCGCCGGAGATGCAGGCAATGGCTCCGGATGCCATTTTCCGTGACTACGCCCGCATGATAGGTATCGGCGGTATCGCGATGGCCGGCGTAATCGGTATCATCAAGTCATGGCCTATCATCACCCAGGCTGTCGGACTGGCAGGACGCGAACTGAAAGGAAAAAGCAATGCAGTCAAAGAGCAGCGCTGGCAGCTTGACATCTCCATGAAGCATATCGTCTTCTTCATCGCCCTTGCTCTTATAGCAGTATTTATCTTCTTCTATGCCGGCGTGATACATACCATCTGGCAAGCAGCCATCGCATGGTTGGTTGTGGTGGTGATAGCCTTCCTCTTCACTACAGTGGCGGCTAACGCAATTGCAATCGTTGGCAGCAACCCCGTATCCGGCATGACGCTGATGACTCTTATCATCGCATCAGCAATCTTCGTAGGCATCGGCCTCAGCGGCACGAGCGGTATCGTAGCGTCAATGGTAATCGGCGGCGTGGTCTGCACCGCGCTCTCAATGGCCGGTGGCTTCGTGACCGACCTCAAGATAGGCTATTGGCTCGGCTCGACACCGAAAAAGCAGGAGAGCTGGAAATTCCTCGGCACACTCGTATCAGCGGCTACCGTGGGCGGTGTGATCATGGTGCTCAACCAGGTGTACGGCTTCTCCGGCGACAACGCACTCGTAGCCCCGCAGGCCAACGCCATGGCGAAGGTAATCGAACCGCTCATGATGGGTGGCGAGACACCATGGATACTCTATATGGTGGGCGCTATCTTAGCAGTAATTCTCAACTGGCTCGGCGTGCCGGCCCTTGCATTCTGCCTCGGCATGTTCATACCCCTGTCTCTCAACACTCCGATGCTCGTAGGCGGTGCCGTAGCATACATCGTTAGCAATTCATCAAAGAATCAGGCTGTCAACGACCGCCGTCGTGACCGTGGCACACTTATCTCTTCAGGTCTGATAGCAGGCGGTGCCCTCTTCGGTGTCTTTGCCGCCATCACACGCTTTGCCGGCTTCGAATATGTAAGCCCGCTCGGCGTAGAACTGACTCAGATCCTCGGTTGCGTGGCATACGCACTTCTGATTATCTATCTCATCTGGGACTCCAGAAGAGCCTGAACAAGATAATGTCTACTGACAATATACTCACAGCCGAAAAACTCCGGGATAGCATCCTGGAGTTTTTCCCATTCGAGCCATATCCCCAACAGATGGCTCTGATAGAGGGTCTGGCAAGATTCTGCACCGGCTATTCACCAAGAGAGGTATTCCTGCTCAACGGCTACGCCGGCTCAGGCAAGACCTCCATCATCGGAGCGCTGATCAAGGCACTCACACGCCACAACCGCAAGAGCGTCACGCTTGCTCCGACGGGACGGGCTGCAAAAGTTGCCTCCAACTTTTCGGGTGGCAAGAGCAGCACGATACACAGGCGCATCTTCAAGGCCGACTCGCCGGAACCGATAGCCCACGTCACGCTTGCGCCCAACAATTCACGCAACACCATATTCATTATTGACGAGGCCTCCCTGATTACCGATACCGGCGCTCAGGGATATGGCCTGCTGCAGCAACTGATCCGCTATGTATATTCCGGGCAGAACTGCACGATGATACTATTGGGTGATATCGCTCAGTTACCACCTATCGGGCAGACGTATGCACCGGCAATGTCGGCTGAAAGATTGCGGCAGTTAGGACTACATCCCTACGACTATACACTTGACGTCACTGTAAGACAGAATGCCGGGAGCGGTATCTTACTCAACGCCACGGCCATCCGCCACTTGATTTTCAACAAGGACAATCGCGTCCAACCGAAAATCCTGCAGCAAGGCTTTGAGGACGTGGAGGTGATAAGCAGCGCCGAACTGGACGACTATCTCTCCACCTCATGGTCAACTGTAGGCGTCGATGAGACGGTAATCATTACGCGGTCTAACAAACGTGCCAACAATTATAACCTTGCCATCCGCAATCAGGTGATGATGGCCGACGGACCGTTGCAACAGGGTGAACGTCTGGTCGTCTCGAAAAATGATTACTATTGGAGTAAGGTCAACAATCTCCCGATGCTTATAGCCAACGGAGATATCATCAACGTCTGCTGGGTGGGCAACACGGAAAAGATGTATGGCCGGTATTTTATGGACCTGGAGTTTACGATAGGTCAAAGCAGTCAGCGCATCGGAGCGAAACTATTGATGCGTTCACTCATGACTGAAGGTCCTTCGATACCCCGTGAGGAGATGGATAAATTTTACAACGTAGTCCTGGCAGAGCAGGAGGGCACGATGACAGAGCAGATAATGAGTGCGTTGCAAAATCCTTATTACAATGCCTTGCAAGCGAAATACGGTTATTGCATCACATGCCATAAAGCCCAAGGCGGCCAATGGAAACACGTGTATATAGACATGGCGGGCATAGCACCCGACGGACTTGACGAGACATTCTTCCGCTGGCTTTACACGGCAGTGACGCGAGCCACGGAGAAGGTCATCTTCATCAACCCCACAATACCCGTGATGTAAACGGGGGGTATGAGGTGTGATTGAGGGGATATGGGAGGGGACACGGTGCGTGAATATTGAGATATCGGGATTTTTTACTATCTTTGTAAGTTAAATACGAAAAAACTTACGAAGATGATGAAAATATCACGAATTGCATATCTTTTTGCATCGGCTATGCTTTTGTCGCTACCATCCGAAAGCGAAGCGTGCACAAGTCTTATAGCCGGCAAAAAAGCGACGACAGACGGTTCGGTAATGACCACCTACGCGGCTGACAGTCATAATCTTTACGGAATGCTGGTGCATACCCCGGCGGCAGATCATCCCAAAGGGGCGATGCGTAAGGTGGTGGAATGGGACACCGGCAAACCGCTCGGCGAGATACCCCAACCCGCTCATACTTACAACGTAGTGGGCAATATCAATGAGCATCAGGTGGTGATCGGTGAGTCAACCTGGGGAGGACACTCCGAACTCGTAGACACTACCGGCAATTCCATCATAGACTACGGTTCGCTGATGCAGATAGCCCTCGAGCGCTCCAAGACAGCCTCCGAAGCCATCGACGTGATGACCGACCTTGTGGAGAAATACGGATACGCCTCATCGGGTGAGTCGTTTACCATCGCCGACAAGGACGAGGTGTGGATAATGGAGATGATAGGCAAGGGCGCGGAAAAGGGGGCAGTATGGATAGCGGTCAGAATACCGGACAATGCCATATCCGGCCATGCCAACGAGCCGCGCATCCGCAAGGTAGACCTCAAGGATAAAAAGAATGTAAGACACAGCAAGGATATGATATCCTTTGCCCGAAAGCGCGGCTATTTCTCCGGCAAAGATGAAGACTTCTCCTTTGCTGACGCATTCGAGAATCATACGGCCGATACACGGCGCGGATGTGACGCGCGTGTCTGGTCATATTTCCGACGTTTCAATCCGGAGGCTGACACTTATTTCGCATGGGTGAACGGAGACAGCGACGAGCCGATGCCCCTCTACATCATACCCGAAAAGAAAGTAAGTCTTGAAGGCATGAAGGAGTCGATGCGCGACCACTTTGAAGGCACACCTTACAGCATGACCGAAGATGTGGGCGCCGGTGCCAATCACGTGCCTTACCGCTGGCGACCGATGGAATATGAGGTAGACGGCAAGAAGTATCTGATGGAACGCGCCATAGCCACTCAGCAGACCGGCTGGAGTTATATCTCACAGAGCCGCGACTTCCTGCCCGATGCAGTGGGCGGTGTGCTGTGGTTTGGCACTGATGATACCAACACCTGCGTCTACATGCCGTTCTATTGCTCAATGACGGAGATTCCCCTGCAGTTAGAGCATGGCGACGTCAATACATTCTCTTTTGACTCCAACTTCTGGATGAACAACTGGGTGGCAAATCAGGCCTACAACCGCTATGACCTTATGATACCGGACATCCGCAAGGTGCAGGGAGCACTTGAGGATAAATATACTTCCTCACGCGAAGATACCGAAAAGAGACTTGCCGCTCTCGCGGAGTCAGGACAGGATGGAGTGCTTGTGGAGACGGTAAATGCCGAAGGGGCAGCCATAGCGAAAGAAGCTACTGATGCCTATCGCGACCTGGCGCAATATCTGTTAGTGCGTTTTATGGACGGCAACATGAAGAAGGTGGACGATAACGGAGCATTCATCTATAACGAATACGGCATACCGGTATATCCCTCTTTCCCCGGCTATGACGCCAAATATTACGAGAATATCGTCAAAGAAACAGGCGACCACTTTCTTATCAAATAAAAAATGAAGAATACTACCAAAGCGATACATACCCCCTACCCGTCGGCTGATGCTTACGGCGCGCTGTCGATGCCGATATATAACTGCTGCGCCTACGAATTCAAGGATCATCAGGAGATGGCCGACTCGTTCTGCGGACGCAGCGCGGCTCCCGACTATTCTCGCGTCACGAATCCGACGGTGATTCATTTCGAGAATATTGTCAAGAACCTTACAGGCGCAAATGATGTGATAGCCTTCAATTCCGGAATGGCGGCCATCAGCGCCGTATTCATGGCCATAACCGGTGCCGGCAAAAAGGTGGTGACATCGCGTCATCTCTTCGGCAACACTTATTTGCTTCTCACCTCGGCACTCAAGCGTTTCGGTGTGGAGACAGTGCTCGTAGACCTGACAGACGCGGAGGCAGTGCGCAAGGCTGTGGATGACAATACTGCCTGCATCTATCTTGAGACCGTCACCAATCCTCAGATGGAGGTGGCCGATATCGCAGAGTTGGCCAAGATAGCACATTCACATAATGCCGCCCTTGTGGCCGACACTACTATGATACCCTTCACATTTGCGGACGTACGCGCATCGGGCGTGGATATCGAGGTATTGTCATCTACAAAATATCTGAGCGGAGGAGCGACATCGCTCGGAGGTCTTGTGATAGACTACGGCACTGTGCCGGGTTTTAAAACAACCATACGCAAGGACATACTGATGAACTTCGGCGGCTACATGACTCCCAATCCCGCATACTTACAGACATTGGGTCTGGAGACCTTGCAGGTGCGCTATGAGGCTCAGCAAGCCAATGCCCTTGAGGTGGCGCTCGCCTTGTCGGAAATCGAGGACGTTGACGTGTGCTACCCAGGTCTGCCGGACAATCCCTACCATGCGCTTTGCAACAAGCAGTTTGACGGCAATTATTCGGCAATGATGACGCTGACGCTCCCTTCGGAGGAAGCATGCTACCGCTTTATCGATGCACTCAATCTCGTGAAGCGGGCTACCAATCTCTTTGACAACCGCACGCTCGCCATACATCCTTACAGCACGATATACGGCACAATACCGGAAGCGACACGTCTGGAGATGGATGTCTCCCCGCGTCTGATACGCCTAAGCATAGGTCTTGAAGACGCTGCTGACATCATCGCTGACCTAAGGCAGGCTATAGCAGTGGCGCTTGCAGACTGAGCCGGGGAACAGAACGGGGAACAGAACGGGGAACAGAAGGGTGAATATATAGGTAAAAGACAGGTAAAAAAATGGATAAAAAGATTGATATTATTAATACAGGTAATAATGCCTATGCCGGCAACATACCGGAATTCAGTTTTGAGATACTCCCTCCCTTGAAGGGAAACAGTATCTTTAAGGTGTATAACATCATCGACAAACTGAAGGAATTTAATCCTACTAACATCAACATCACCTCCCATCATTCAGAATACGTATTCAAGGAGCAGCCGGACGGCACACACCGCCGGGTGCACATCCGCAAACGTCCCGGCACTGTGGCTATCGCCGCAGCAATTCAGAATAAATATGGCATACCGGCCGTGCCTCACATCATCTGCAAAGGCTTCAGCAAGGAGGAGACAGAGTATGCACTGCTCGACCTCAACTTCTTAGGCATCACAAATCTGCTTCTGCTGCGCGGAGACTGCAAGAGTCTGGAGACCATCCAGCAGGACCCCGAAATATATCATGAGCATGCCACCGACCTTCAGGAGCAGGTAAATCTCTTTAACCGAGGATATTCACTTGACGGCACGAAACTTGAAGGCATCGAGACCCCCTTTGTGTATGGAATGGCCTGCTATCCCGAGAAACATGAGGAGGCTCCGAATATGGATTCGGATATCTATTATCTTAAGAAGAAAGTGGAGAACGGTGCGTCATACCTGGTGACCCAGATGTTTTTCGACAATCAGAAATATTTTGATTTTGTAGAGCGCTGCCGCGCGGAGGGCATTAACGTGCCGATTATTCCCGGCATCAAACCGATAGTGGTGGCCAACCAACTGACTGTGTTGCCGCGAGTATTCCGCACAGACATTCCGGAGGCATTTGCTTCCGAACTGCGTAAATGCAAGACGGATGCCGAGGTAAAGGAGGTTGGGATTGAATGGAGTGTACAGCAGTGTCGTGAATTGATAGATTACGGTGTGCCACGCCTTCACTTCTATTCATTGATGGCATCGGAAAGCGTGCGCCGTGTCGCAGAGCAGATATATTAAGATTACATCCTACAAATTACATCCTACAAAAAAATGTCATTTAAAGAGCGTCTTAAAGAGAGGATATTGGTGCTTGACGGCGCCATGGGCACGATGGTGCAACGTTACCGCCTCGAAGAACCTGATTTTCGAGGCAGCCGGTTTGCCGCCTCTCCCCTACCCCTGAAGGGTTGTAATGATATATTGTGTATCACCCGTCCGGATGTGATAGGCGAAATCCATAGAGAATATATTAACGCCGGCGCTGACATTATCGAGACCAACAGTTTTAATGCCAACGCCATTTCATTAGCGGAATACGGACTGAGCAATCAGGTTCGCGAGATAAATCTTGCAGCAGCCCGTGTAGCAGTAGCTGCAGCGAAAGAAGAGAAAGAGAAATCCGGACGGACGGTATACGTAGCCGGAAGCATCGGACCGGGCAATGTCTCTCTGAGCATGCCGGCGGATGCAGACAGCGACAAGCGCATCACCTTCGACCGTATGGCGGAGGCCTACGCAGAGCAGGCAAAGGCTCTTATCGAGGGTGGCGTGGATGTGATACTTCTCGAGACGATTTTCGATACGCTCAACGCCAAGGCAGCCGTTGCCGGCATAAAGCAAGCCTTCCGCGATACCGGCAAGGAATTGCCGCTGATGCTATCCGTGACCTTGACACGCACGGGACGGACGCTTTCCGGTCAGACACTTGACGCATTCGTAGCCTCGCTGATGCATGCCGGAGCATGCTCCATAGGACTCAACTGCGGCTTCGGGGCAGAGGATATGAAGCCGTATCTTGGTCAACTCCAAAAATATGGCCTTCCGATATCCATCCATCCCAATGCCGGACTGCCGGACGAGATGGGACAGTATACGGAGACTCCCGAGAAGATGGGGGTGGTGATGAAGGAATATATAGACGCCGGGCTGGTGAATATCGTGGGAGGGTGTTGCGGCACAACCCCTGACCATATACGCGTAATAGCGGAGGCAGCCAAAAAAGCTGCAACCCGCACGATGCCGACAGACTCTCCGGATAAAGAAGAAAACACATTGCTGCTTTCCGGATTGCAACAAAAGTCAATCTCACCGGCTGAGGGATTTGTGAAAGTCGGTGAGAGATGTAATGTGGCCGGCAGCCGAAAATTCCTTCGACTGATTAATGAACATAATCAGAGTGAAGCATTAGCCATTGCGGCCGGCCAAATCAAGAAAGGAGCGGCAATTCTTGATATAAACATGGATGACGGGATGCTCGACACTCAACGAGAGATGGAGAGTTTCGTCTCCATGCTTACACTCGATCCCTCCACGGCCGACATACCCCTGATGATTGACTCCTCAAGAATTGACGTTATCCTGTCAGCGCTGAAGCGAATACAGGGGCGTTCGATTGTCAATAGTATTTCGCTGAAAGAGGGGGAGGAAAAATTTCTGGCTCATGCTCAGGAAATCAGAGATTTGGGAGGCACACCGATAGTGATGGCGTTTGACGAGCAGGGTCAGGCCACAACATTTGAGCGCCGCGTGGAGATATGCCGACGGGCGTATCGGCTACTTACAGAACAAGCCGGATTTAAGGGAGCGGATATCATATTCGACCCCAATATCCTCACCATAGCCACCGGTATGCCCGAACATGACAGGTATGCACTTGATTTTCTGGATACCATCGTATGGATAAAGGAGAATCTTCCGGGTGCGAAAGTGAGCGGGGGTGTGTCTAATCTGTCGTTTGCTTTCCGTGGCAACAATCCTCTGCGTGAGGCAATGCATACGGTTTTCCTTCACCATGCCATTGAGCGTGGTATGGATATGGCCATTATCAATCCGTCGACCTCTTTGGACATCAACTCAATAGACGCCACTGTGAGGAACGCCATAGAAGATGTCATTTTCTGTCGTCGCGAAGACGCAGCAGCACGCCTGCTGGATATTGCCTCCGAGATGAAGGAAAAGGCAGAACAGGCGAAAGCATTGGCTGCAGGGACATCTAAAATCGCACAACCCACTGAGAAAAAGGCTCCCAAAGCGTCAGAAATGTCTCTGAAGGAGATGGTGATTACCGGCGTGACAAATCATCTTGAGGAGCGACTTGCCGAAGCCCTTGCAGAGACCGGCTCGGCGATGAGCGTCATCAAAGGGGAACTGATGGAGGGGATGAACAGCGTGGGCGAGGCATTCGGTGAGGGCCGGATGTTTCTACCGCAAGTGGTAAGAAGCGCCGGAGTGATGAAGCAGGCAATCAACTGGCTTACACCATATATCGAGGCGGAGCAGCAATCATCGGATGCTTCGATGGAGAGTGGCCACGGACGTCAGAAGGTGGTGCTGGCCACAGTGAAGGGTGACGTGCATGATATTGGCAAGAATATTGTGGCGGTAGTGTTGCGATGCTCGGGATTTGATGTAATAGACTTGGGTGTGATGGTAGACTCGGAGATTATTCTTCGCACTGCCAAGGAACTCAACGCATCATTTATCGGACTGAGCGGACTGATCACACCCTCACTGAGCGAGATGGTGAATGTAGCCACGCAGATGGAGGAAGCCGGGATGCAAGACGTAACCCTATTGGTGGGTGGCGCCACAACGTCGGCTTTACATACCGCCGTGAAAATAGCACCGGCGTTTTCAGGACTGACGGTGCATACCGGCGATGCCGCAGCCCTTCCGGAGATTATTTCCGCCTTAAGCGATCCGGAGCGTCATGACGGTATGACCGAAAGCATCCGTAAGACACAGGAAGGGTTGGTGAAAGAATACCGTGAAAAGAATGGCGAAAAGAATGGCGAAAAGAATGCCGGCAATCAAGGTGAAAAGCCTGTAGTAACAACACCGGATATTAAGAGTGACAGGCCTCAGCCTGCGGCAAAGGAGTATGGAGTGTTTGACTATACTTTTACACCCGAGGAGGTAGAAAAAGAGATCAACTGGAAAGCCTTTCGTCATTTGTGGCATATACCTAAGGAAGAGACGGCAGAGTTTGAGCGGTTGCAGCAGCAGGCTCGGGATTTGATCAAGACTCTGACCGCCGAAGGTGTGAAGATTTCCGCACGAGCGGTAGTGGCTCATGCACGCCGACAAGGAGAAGATATCGTCTTGAGTCTGAATGGCAAAGAGAGTGTGATAGCGACCTTGCGCCGTGAAGAGTCACCTAAATTATCCATGGCTGATTTTGTAGCGGAAAAGGATGACACTCTGACTCTTTTTGCTGTCACAATAGGCCGGCAAGTGGCGCGAATGATAGAGGAGGCTTCTTCGGAAGATGATTTTAAGGCACTGTTGCTTCAGAGTCTTGCTGACCGTCTTGTAGAGGCGGCCACAGAGCATTTGCATGATATCGTGTATAGAGACTTACTCGGTTTGGAGATACCACGGCGCAGCATACGTCCTGCATTCGGTTATCCGTCATTGCCGGACCAATCGCTGGTATTGGAGGCGGATAAATTGCTGGATTATGGCGCGTTAGCAATAGAGGTCACGGAAAATGGTGCGTTATTCCCGAATGCGACGACCACCGGTCTGATATTCGGCAATCCAAATGCCCGCTATTTCGAGATAGGCAAAATCTCCGAGGCAGCCCTCGCCGACTACGCCCGTCGCCGCCATCTCCCCATAGCCCGCATCCAAGCCCTCCTCCCCACCATCACCAACTGATAAATATATAATTTTTTGGGTGGGAATGCGTTGTATTATTGGAGGATTATACTAATTTTGCTTTTGCATATAGCAACTATGCTTTTTTTTGATATTGCAACCATTTTTACTGAACATTCTTTACAATGACTAACCATTACTTGAAAAAGATATGTAATATCGGTGCTAAGACCGCTATGATAATTGCTGCCTGCGCGGCATTTATGCCGGCGCAGATGATGGCTGTGCCGGCTTACCGCGGACCGATCACCCATACTCAGCCGGATGGCACTGAGATAACCCTCTATCGCAGTGGTGATGAAAACCACAAGGAACTGCGTGATGCCGACGGCCGACTTATGTATATCACCGATGAGGGAGAGGCCCTTCCGATGGATTCAAGCATTTTATATCGTGTGCAGACGGAGGAAGGGAGCGAAGCCGGCAAGAAATTCATCTTCAGCGGCTCGTCGTTTCCTTCAGAAGGAAGCCCTCGCGCACTCGTAATACTTGTAGAATTTGCCGACCGCTCATTCTCCATCCCAAATCCCCATGAGTTTTACGACCGAATGCTGAATGAAGAGGGATTCTCCGACTATGACGCTACAGGAAGTGCTCGTGATTTCTTTGTAGACAATTCTCACGGAGTCTTTACTCCGCAGTTTGACGTATACGGCCCCATACAGTTGAGCAACATTATGAAATATTATGGCGAGAACAATCTGTATGGCGATGACAAGCGTCCGTATGAAGCTGTAATAGAAGCCGTAGAAGCATTAAACGATGAAATCGACTACACCCAATATGATACGGATGAAGACGGACAGATAGATAATGTATTCATCTTCTATGCCGGATATGGCGAGGCAGACAGTAACATCTATAATGCGATATGGCCTCATTCAGCAGACCTTGATGAATTCCGACTCGGCAAGGAGTATATCTATGACGGCAAGAAATTAAACCGTTATGGAATGACTTGCGAGATAGACTATTCGTATCGCCGCCCGGATGGTATCGGCACATTTGTCCATGAGTTCAGTCACGTGTTAGGACTTCCGGACCTCTATTCCACCACCTATTCAGGCACCTTCACACCCGGCCATTATTCTGCTCTTGACTACGGACCATATAACAATCAGGGACGCACCCCTCCGAATTATTCCATCTTCGAGCGCTATAGCCTCGGCTGGATCCGACCCGCCTCGATTGACGAGTCATGCTCATGTCTGCTCAACCCTATCCATGAATCCAATATGGGCATAATCGTTCCCACAGACCGTGAGGATGAATTTTTCCTTCTTGAAAACCGCCAGCAAGAGGGTTGGGATACTTATATACCGGGACATGGAATGCTGGTGTGGCACATAGACTTTGACCAGGATCAATGGGACATGAACAGCGTCAATAACAATAAGTATCACCTATATGTTGATATAGAAGAAGCCGACAATCACCGGTCTGAAAATACACGCGCGGCAGACACATTCCCCGGCACCAAAGGCGTCACAGAGTTTGGACCGGAGACATCGCCGGCATTCGTGTCTTGGAGCGGTGAACCCGTAGGCCTCGCACTTCACAATATCGAAGAAGCAGGTGATAAAATAAAATTTTATGCCGAAAAATTAACTTCTAACAGCGTAGATACAATTGGAGCAACAACCAAAGATATCGTTTGCTCAAAAGCCGGCATTGTAAGCAATAACAGCACCGATGTAGCGACAATATACGGTTTATCAGGCGGAATTATCTGCAATATCCTGCCGGGAGAGAGCCGAGAGTTGCTCCCCGGAATTTATATCATCAAGACGGAGACACAGACACTTAAAGTAAAAATCTAATCCCTAACATACCGGGGAGACGCAGAATTGCGTTGACGGTCATAAGACCCTGACCCGCACATTTATTGTGGGACGGGGTCTAAACTTATATACTCGGCTAATTGTTTAAATTGTGGAAACAGAAAAGAAATCGGCTAATAGACTGACATCCACAGTGAGGTTAAGCCGACATTCCGCCACATTGATAATTACAAGGACAATTAACAATTTTTGGAATGAAATTTGCTAAGAGAAATAACAGAAAAAGAGGTCAGCGACCCCATTTTTCAAATAATGATAGAAATATGAATAAAGAGTATAAACAAGACATGAACAATCAGGAAAACGAAGAAAATATCGATATAAATCCTGAGGATATAGAGGTGATGGACAATGTCTCAGACGCTGCTGATGCCGACAACTCCGAGACAGCGGAGGGAGCGAATGCCGAACAGACAGAAGTTAGTCCGGAGGCAAAAATTGCTTCATTAGAGGAGCAACTTGCCAAAGAGAAGAAGGAATATATGTTCCTGATGGCGGAATTTGACAATTTCCGCAAGCGCACTCTTCGAGAGAAGTCGGAGATAATCCGCAATGCCGGTGAGAACGTATTGAAAGGCTTGCTCCCCATCGTAGATGACTTTGAGAGAGGTCTTAAGGCAGCCTCTGATTCGGAGTCAGCCGGCGACGTGACAGAGGGCATGACGCTGATATACAACAAACTTAAGAAATATCTTGAGCAGAACGGCGTGAAGGAGATTGACCCGGAAGACCGCGATTTTGACACGGAACGTCATGAAGCGATATCCGTCGTGCCGGTGCAGGACGAGGCTCAGAAGGGTAAAATCCTGGACACTGTCGAGAAGGGATATATGATAAATGATAAAGTGTTGCGCCACGCAAAGGTAGTGGTAGGACAATAATTGAGAGGAAAGACTAATGGCTGAAAAGAGAGATTACTATGAAGTGTTAGGCGTAAGTAAAGACGCCTCTGCCGATGATATAAAGAAGGCATACCGTAAGATGGCCATCAAATATCACCCTGACAAAAATCCGGGTGATAAGGAGGCTGAAGAGAAATTTAAAGAGGCAGCGGAGGCATACGATGTGCTGAGCGATGCCGACAAGCGCGCAAAGTATGACCGCTTCGGTCATAATATGGGTGCTCAGTTCGGTGGTGCCGGTGGTGGCGGAGGTTATTACTCCACCGGCGGCATGAACATGGAGGATATCTTCGCCAACTTCGGTGATATCTTCGGTGACATCTTCGGCAATCATGGTCGTGGTGGCTATCAAAGTTACTCCTCCCAGCCGCGCAAACGTGTGAATAAAGGCACAGACCTGCGTATCACCGTTAAGGTCACTCTCAAGGACATAATGGACGGCGTGGAGAAGAAACTCAAGATACCCCGTCTCGTAGCGTGTGAGCATTGCAAGGGCACCGGCGCAAAAGACGGCACGGCATTCAAGACATGTCAGACGTGTCACGGCACAGGGTATGTCAACACCGTAGAGCAGACTTTCTTCGGCCCTCAACAGACTCAGCATGTATGTCCGGAATGTAACGGTGAGGGCAAGATCATTTCTGAGAAGTGCACCTACTGCGGTGGCAGCGGCGTAGTAAAGAAGGATGAGATAGTATCCTTCAAGATACCTGCCGGCGTAGAAGACGGTATGGTGCTCACCTTGCGCGGTCAAGGCAACGCACCTCGTCATGGCGGTGTAAACGGCGACCTGCTTATCGTAATTCAGGAAGAGAAGAATCCGGAACTTATCCGCGATGGCATAGATTTGATTTACAACCTTATGCTTGACTTCCCGACGGCCGCATTAGGTGGCTCGGCCGAGATACCGACAGTAGGCGGCCGCGCGAAAGTGAAGATTGCTCCGGGCACACAGCCGGGCAAAGTGCTTCGTCTGCGTGGCAAGGGACTGCCGAAGATGAACAGCAGCGTGCACGGCGATTTGCTTGTCAACGTAATGGTATACGTGCCTGAAAATCTAACGGACGCCGAGAAGGCTGCGGTAGAGAGTCTTAAGGATCAACCGAATATCGTGCCGACAGAGTCAACATCGAAACGTATATTCTCACGCCTGCGCCATATCTTCAATAAAGAGAATCGCGGAGAGTAATCCCTGTGACAGACATCATGTCGATTTGACATGTTGACATGATGACAGAATAAGAAATAAGATTATAAAAGACAGATATAAGTCGGGAGGTCGCTAAAGGCCTTCCGACTCTCTTTTACCGCCTCCCGGGTGGGGAAGAGGGCGAAAAGCGCCGAACCGCTGCCCGACATCTGCGCATAGAGAGCACCCGCGTCATACATCCGCTTTTTAATTTGAGCCAACAGGGGATATTTTGGAAATAGAGATGACTCGAAGTCATTAATCATCACATGACGCCACTCCTCTATCGGCATATTCTCATATATCTCGCGGACGGAGTGAGCAGGCTGATGAGGAGTAATTCCTGCAAAAGCCTCGCGGGTTGAGACATATATCGGAGGCTTGACAATCAAAGCCCACATACCCTTCAGTTTAGCGGCAACAGGGCTCAAGATCTCCCCTATCCCCTCTCCGAAAGCGGGAGAATTTTCAATGAAAAAAGGGCAATCCGCTCCGAGACCAAGAGCAATCTCCGACAACTCCTCATTACTGAGACGGCTATCAGCCAAAGAATTCAAAGTCTTTAATGTGAAAGACGCATCGGCACTTCCTCCACCGAGACCGGCTCCATCAGGGAGATGCTTCTCAAGATAGATATCAAAATATCTTCCTGTGAGCCGGGATATCTCTTCCGCAGCGCGATATACAAGGTTTTTCTCCGGAGGACAGTCGATCGGACGTCCGAGCCATTTATAGGAATTCACTTTCTTGTCATCCCGACGTGGCACAGCCTCAAGAATATCGCAGAAGGGTTCCGGATTTTCCGGCGTGCCGTTGTGTATACCTACGGGATAAAATATAGTTTCGAGAAGATGATATCCATCTTCTCGCTTTCGGATAATGTTAAGTCCGATATTGAGTTTTGCATTTACAAATGTTACCATTACCTTAATTAGATTATTTTACAAGGATGGATGTTGCGGATTTCAGGCGCAAGGCAAGCACGAGTCCGCGCGTCAGCAGAAAGACAAGGAAGGATATCCACAAAGTGAGCGATGTGAACGGCAGATGGCAGAGGATGAACAGAATGTTAATTGAGAAGAAGAGTATCATGCCCCCCATCGTGGAAAGCATCATATCCGCCGTGCGTGTGATGCCGACATAAATACCGTCAAAGATAAATGCGGCTGCCGATGCAAGCGGTATCAATATGGAGATGATGCGAAGGGTATCCATTCCTTGGCGCACATCAGGCGACGAGGTGAGAAAAGATGTGATAGGCGACTCGAGAGAGCCGTATATTACGGAAAAGAGCAGTGCCATTACCAGCCCTATCAATACAAGCCGTCGGACAGTGAGATGAAAGGCCGCCGCGTCCCTCGCGCCGTAATACTTGCCGCACAAAGCCTCGCCACTGAATGCAAATCCATCCATGAAATATGAGAAAAACATGAAAAACTGGAGCATAACAGCGTTGATGGCCAGTGCGAGCGTCCCTATTCTTGATGCAAAGGCGGTCATGGCAAAAGTGACTATCATCAAGCAGCATGAGCGGACAAACAGGAAACTGTTGACCTTCATGAATGCGGAATTGTCACGTTGCTTCAAAAGAGTACGCAGCGGGACAAACGGATTCTGTCCGTCCGACTGACGCACTATGAGATACAGCGCAAGGGCAAGTCCAAGCCAGTTGGCCATGGTGGTACCGAGGGCCACACCGGCAAATCCCATTTCAAAAACAAACACCATCAGGACGCTCAGGAGTATGTTGAGGAGATTGACTGTCACGGCGATAATCATTGTATAGAACGTATTCTGACGACCTATAAGCCTGCCGGTTGCAGCCATTGTGGCGAGCGTGGCGGGCGCACTGAGCATTATAATCAGAAAATAGCGAAAGGCCGGCGCCACTACCTCTTCCGGCGGCGACATTATCAGCTTCATCAGCATGAACAGCGGATAAGCCAGCAAGATAAGGAGTATGCCGGCTATTACGGCTATAGCAGTAGCGCGAGTATATACCTTATTTTGAGTGAAGATATCTCCTGCTCCATACGCCGTGGCAGTCAGTCCGGTGGTGCCCATCCGCAAAAAGCCGAAGAGCCAGAAAAGTGAATTTACCATCGTGCCGGCGACAGCCATGGCGGCAAGATATAACTCCGAACCGAGATGTCCCGAGAGGAAGGTATCTGAGATGCCGAGCAGCGGCACGGTGACGTTGCTCAGAATAGCCGGCCATGCCAAAGAGAGTATCTTCCGGTCAACCTCTTTGCGGAGCGAAGTATTGGTGATATACAAATGTTTCATTATCTTTGCAAAGATAATCATTTTTATTTTCTATTGTAATTATTCAATGGATGTATATACACCTGCGCGGACAGTTGACTTTACCGATACCGGTCTGTGGCGACTTATAATCTACATATCTCAGGCCGGGATGACGGCGCTGTTGCGCCATGTGGAGGATGCAAGCCAACCGCTTGTGTGCCTCTTTTCCACATCATGGAATCAAGATGAGTCCCTGCTGCTGTCGAAGATAGAGAGTGCCGTATATGACAATCCGCGTCTTCTGGAGGATTATGCCACGGAAATTATTATCGAGACGCGGCAACTCACGTGGATACCTACACGCGTGGTGGAAGAGAATGAGGTGGAGAATGTGGTGTTTGAGACACTTTTCCCCACGGCGACAGACACTCCCATGACTGACACAGCCGGCGATATGACTGCTCTCTTTTCTCTCACCAACGGGCTTCAGTCGTTTATCAGCAGGACTCTCCCCGGAGCCCGGGTGCGTTCGCATCTTGCCGTGCTCGTAAATCATTGCAGCAAGACCTCCGGTGATGGTCCTCATATTTATGCCGATATCAGGCCGGATGAAGTAGATTTAATCCTGTTCAATCGCAAGACAATGCAGATGGCAGTCACTCATCAATGGCATTCAGTGGCGGATATCGGCTATCGTGCGGCTCAGTTGGCGTCTGCCTACGGCATTTCTCCTCGTGATGTGACCCTCACCATCTCCGGAAATCGGAATGCTATGGAGCCGCTCAAGGAGATAATGATAAATGTAGGAATGCAAGTGGAAGAGTCAGACCTTCCCGATCCGGAGCAAACCGGCATACCGACAGCGGCAGTCATTGCAGCGGGTTGAGAACGGATTAAAGGGGGTAAATTATTAAACCATGAGAATTATCAGAGGAAAATACGGAAGACGCAGGTTTGACGTGCCACGCAACATCACGGCACGTCCCACAACTGACTTCGCCCGTGAGAATATATTTAATGTCATAGAAAATCTGCGCGATATCGAGGGGCAGAGAGTGCTCGACCTCTTTGCGGGCACCGGCGCCGTCTCGGTAGAATTTCTCTCGCGCGGAGCCGCAGAGGTGACTGCCGTAGAGATGGCTCAGGTGCAGGCACGATTTATCAAGACGGTGGCGGAGATACTGGATGATCCGCATCTACACGTCATCAAAGGAGACGTGTTTCGATTCTTGCAAAATGTAAGGACTCCGTATGATATCGTCTTTGCCGATCCGCCCTATGATCATCCTCGCTTTGAAGAAGTGCCGCAGATGATTATGGAGAGCGGGGCTGTGGCTCCCGGCACTCTCGTTATCATAGAGCATGGCAAGACCCGCTCGTTTGCCAAAATGCCCGGATTTATTCAACATCGCGCATACGGCAGCGTCAATTTCTCTATTTTTGAAATACAGGGTGATATGGATGATAAGGCATCCGAAGATGCCTCCACACCTGCAGATAATTGTGATACACCGGAAAGCACTGATTAGATAACATTTTTTCTAAGTAAATATGAATAATAAAGACATAAAACTTGACAGTATAGAAGAGGCTCTCGAAGATATCCGCAACGGTAAGTTTGTAATCGTAGTAGACGATGAAGACCGCGAAAACGAGGGCGACCTGATAGCGGCGGCAGAAAAGATCACCCCGGAGATGGTGAATTTCATGCTGAAGAATGCTCGCGGCGTGCTATGCGTGCCTATGACAATTTCAGACTGCAAGCGGCTTAATCTTCCGCATCAAGTGCAAGACAACACTTCGGTGCTCGGCACTCCCTTTACGGTTACAGTTGATAAATTAGAGGGTTGCTCCACAGGGGTTTCCATCGAAGACCGTGCCAATACAATCCGTCATCTTGCCGACCCGAATGCAACGGCGGAAGACTTTGGCCGTCCGGGTCACATCAATCCGCTATACGCTCAGGATCGCGGTGTGTTGCAGCGCTCGGGTCATACTGAAGCGGGCGTCGATCTGGCTCGTCTCGCGGGACTTCATCCTACTGCCGTGCTGATGGAGATAATGAGTGATGACGGCACGATGGCCCGCTTGCCGGAATTGCGTCAGCGCGCTGATGAATGGGGACTTAAATTGATTTCGATTCGCGACCTTATAGCCTATCGCCTGGAGCATGACTCGGTGCTTGAGAAAGGCGAGGAGGTGGATATGCCCACGGCATACGGTCATTTCCGTCTGATACCCTTCCGTCAAAAAGATAACGGCCTGGAGCATATCGCGCTCATCAAAGGCGACGTGGCTGACGGTGAGCCGGTATTGGTACGCGTGCACAGCAGCTGCATGACGGGAGATATCTTCGGTTCGCAGCGTTGCGAATGCGGCGAGCAGTTGCATCTTGCCATGCAGATGATTGAGAAGGAGGGACGAGGAGCCGTGATTTATCTCAATCAGGAGGGTCGGGGCATAGGATTGATGGACAAGATAGCCGCCTACAAACTTCAGGAAGGGGGTCTTGACACCATCGATGCCAATCTTCATCTGGGCCACAAAGCCGATGAAAGAGATTATGGTGCCGGCGCTTCAATCCTTCATGAACTCGGTATTCAGAAAATGCGTCTTATGTCCAATAATCCGGTGAAACGTATCGGACTGGAGGGCTATGGTCTTGAGGTAGTGGAAAATGTACCGCTTGAGGTGGAGCCTAACAAGTATAATATCCGGTATATGCACACCAAGAAGGAGCGCATGGGTCATGACCTTCATAAAGTGGACTGACATGAAGAAACTTGTAGCGAGGGTATGGACAACCATCGCAGCCATATTGCTGATATCACCTTCGGCGTCGGTCGGAGCCAAGCGGGCGCTCGAGCACTCAGACCTCGACGGATGGCGTGCTGTCAAGAATTTCGGTTTGTCGCGCGACGGACGTTGGAGCGCTTTTGCCGTTGCTCCGCAGGCGGGTGATGACACGCTCTATTTCTATAATACGTCAAGCGGGAAGAGAATAGAGATATGCCGTGGCTACAAGCCCTCGTTCACTGCTGACAGCCGATGGGCGATAGCGCTTATCAAGCCCTTTTACGCTGACACACGACAGGCTCGCATTGACAAGAAGACGGGCCTTGATATGCCTCAGGACTCTCTCGCCATCATCGACCTGCGCACCGGCCGGACGGAGCGAATAGCGTATGTCACCGGTTATGCTATAGGTGAAGAGGGTGGCACATGGTTGGCCTATCAGAGTTGCGACACTCTGCATATCAAGAAAGATATGCTTAAGAAAGAGAAACTCGGTAGGCCGTTAGTGTTGCGTCACTTAGAGTCGCCGGCGAGACGCATAGTGAAATGGGTGAAAGATTACACCATCGCAAAGGATGGCAACCGGCTGGCCTTCTCTCTTGCCACTCCCGACAATGACTCTCTGTATACCCCCGGCATAGGATATATCAATCTTCCCGACACATCGCTCATACTCATAGACCGCGACCGCAAATTTTACGGCGCTCCGGTGATGGATGAGTCGGGCAGGCAATTGGCTTACACTGCCTCTAATGACACGACCGAACTTGGTAAATGTGGCACTCGTAAGACTATGCTTTATTATGCCTCACTTGATGTAGCAAAGGGGGAAATACCCGAGCCCATAGCACTTGCGGGAACACCGATGAGTGAGACCTATCGCTTCAATCAGTATACAAAACCGGTATTCTCACATAATGGCCGACGACTCGTGGCCGGCGTGGCACCGGTAGTGGCACCCGACGATACGACATTAGTGGAGTTTGAGCATCCGGGACTGGATATATGGCGATGGGACTCCCCTACCACTCCCCCGCAGGAGATGGCGCAGTCGAAAAAGGATCGTGAGCAGACGTATCCGGTAGTATTTGATATCGCAAATGGTTTTTCTTCTCAATTACTTACAACCCAGCGCCTTGCTAAAGTAGTAGCGCCCGACCGTTGGGACGGCGATTGGGCGTTGATATTTGATCCCACTTCATCTTATATCTCTCGGCAATGGAATTATGAGACACCGGGAGAGTTGAAATTGGTGAATGTACTGACAGGAAAGGAATTGACTGTTGGCGAGGCCGGAGAAGATGATTTTGAATTGTCGCCATGCGATAAATACGTGATATTCTTTAAAGACAAACAGTATTATTGCTACGAGATAGCGACAGGCAAGTGTGTGGAGATATCTTCCGGCGTACCTTATCCGCTTTGGGATGAGGAGAATGACCGTCCCGGGGCGAAAGAGCCATACGGATATGCAGCATGGACTGCTGATGACACATCTGTATTGATCTATGACAGATATGATATCTGGATGGTAGATCCCAAGGGCGTGAAGAAGCCTGAATGTCTCACAGCCGGAGCCGGACGTAAAGGCAACAAGCAATATCGCTATCGCAAGACGGACAAAGAGGAGCGATATGTGACCCCGGGAGAGACTTTGCTCCTGAACGTGCATGATTTCACCACTAAATACAATGGATTTGCTACGGTAAAATGTGGCACACCGGCGTCTCCCAAAACCCTGACGGACGGATCGTATACCTTTACCGGATTGCAAAAAGCCAAAAAAGCGGATGTATTCTCATGGCTTCGAGGCAATTTTGAGACAATACCGGAGCTATGGGTAGCTACCTCCCTCAACTTCTCAAAAGCCCGACAGATAACCGACATCAATTCCCAGAAAGATGGTATCCGTTGGGGAAGAGCCGAACTTGTGAAATGGGAGGCCTTCGACGGTACTCCCATGGAGGGTGTGCTGTATTTGCCGGAAGATTTCGATCCGGAGGGCAGTTATCCTCTGCTTTCAGTCTTCTACGAACGCAATTCCAAGCAGTTGTACCGCCATTATGTCATGGAGCCTTCATGGAGCTGGATCAATTATCCCTTCTACGTAAGTCGGGGATATATGATATTCGTGCCTGACGTAGTGTATCATGCCGGGCGTCCGGGCGAGGATGCCTACAATTGCATTTGTTCGGGCATAGACTATCTTTGTGAGAAATATCCGGCCATCGACCGTAAGAGATTAGGTATAGACGGTCAAAGCTGGGGAGGGTATCAGACGGCCTATCTTATCACACGCACCGACATGTTTGCATGTGCCGGTTCGGGGGCTCCCGTAGCCAATATGACGTCAGCCTACGGTGGCATAAGATGGAGCACGGGAGACTCCCGCCAGGCGCAGTATGAAATAGGTCAGAGCCGAATAGGCCGGTCGCTTTGGGACGCGCCTCAACTTTATATAGCCAATTCACCGGTGTTTTATGCAGACCGCGTTAAGACGCCCTTGCTCATCATGCACAATGACAATGACGGCGCGGTGCCGTGGTATCAGGGCATCGAACTCTTTATGGCTCTTCGCAGATTGCAGAAGCCGGTGTGGATGCTGCAATATAATGGCGAGATGCACAATCTTAAGGAGCGTCGCAACTGCAAGGACATCACTGTAAGACTGCAGCAGTTTTTCGACCATTATCTTCAGGGCGCTCCCATGCCGCGATGGATGAGAGAGGGCGTGCCATACAACCGTAAATCGCAAGAACTCGGATACTAAATGGACGATTGTCGAAAAAAATTCCCGCATCAAATGAAGATACGGGAATTTTTTTGAATGTATATAAATGAAGGTTTCGTCAGCTGACTGTGAGTTCTCCGGCGATGGGAGTCATCATCATTTCCTTTACCTGCTCGGGTGAGTAACCGTTGCCGAAGAGGTGCATGAGTTTGGTGATGGCAGCCTCGGATGTGAGGTCGAGTCCGCAGATGGTTCCGGCATTGTAAATGCCCAGACCGGAGGAATAAATGGTGGGATTGACCGAGCCGTTGGAACATTGAGATATATTGACCACTACCACTCCACGGTCGATTGCTTCTTTAAGAGCGGCAATAAACCAGGGACTGTCCGGCCCGTTGCCGGAGCCGAAAGTCTTCATGACAATGCCTTTGATGCCGGGAGTGGAGAAGAGATGACGCACCGTGCTCTCGGTAATGCCGGGAAATAAATCGACATACATCACGTTGTCATCCATATTCAGCATCACTTCGAGCGGCTTGTCATTATCATCATGGAGCAGGGACTCGCGATTGAAGTGAATACCGAGACCGAAGGACGCAAGAGGAGGATAATTATTGGAAGAGAAGGCGTTAAAATTATCGGAGGAATGTTTTGTGGCACGATTGCCTCTCCAGAGATAGTCTTCGAAAAGGATAGCCACTTCGCGTACAGTCTGGCGTCCATCCTTGTCGCGCTTGGCAGCCACCTGGAGTGCGGTGATAAGATTTTCTTCACCATCCGTGCGGACGTCGCCGATGGGAAGCTGCGAACCGGTGATGATAACCGGCTTTTGCAGATTGCGGAGCATATAGGATAATGCTGAGGCGGTATATGCCATGGTGTCGGTGCCATGCAGCACTACAAACCCGTCAAAACTGTCATAATGCTTCTGGATGACGCGAGCGATGTCTTGCCAGTGAGAGGGGGTCATGGAAGATGAGTCGATGGGTTTGGCAAACTCGTAAGATACAATATCTATATCCAGAAGGCGAAGTTTGGGCACGTTGTCAAGCAGATGATTGAAATCAAACGGCTCCAAAGCCCTTGTGTCGGGATTTTCGCGCATTCCGATGGTGCCACCGGTATATATGATGAGTATCCTGGGATTCTTGGTCTCCTCAGTCTTCTTTTTGCATTCGCAGCAACTTTTGAGCATCTTCTCCTCCATAGCTTGTCAGGTTGTCAGGTATTAGTTTTTTCTGATAATGTATAATTGTGTTAGTTTTAATTCCGATGCAAAGATAGCATTTTGCTATGTTCGCTCCAAATTTTTCAGGGTATAAATGCTAAAATAATTGCATTTTTCTATTTGCCGAGTGAAAATCTGATATCACAGGGATGTTATTTTATCATTTTGCAATAGACAAAATCAAGGGTAATTCCGAAAAATTGATATTAGTGTATGTTGGTTTGGGTAAATTCTTGTCAATATTATCGTGAGAATGCACATTATCGTGATGATATGTCAGAATGACCGTTTCCCACCCCAAAAGTGTGGGAATTAGGATATCTTTTTGAGGATTATCGCCGACATATATAAATTTGGAGGCTTCCGGATATTTCCTGACGATATCCACAAAGGAATCAGGAACACTTTTGTCAGCATTTTTCTCTTCTGATATGTAAATCATATCCGGAGCAAAATATTCTTCAAGCCTTGCGGACTTTATTTTTGCTCGTTGGGTGACACTCCGCCCATCGGTGATGATGCCCATACGTATGCCGTTTCGCTTAAGAATATCAAGCGTGTTGCCCACACCCTCGCAGGGTTGGATGGCCGGCTCGGTATGACTGCCATAAATATCAAGGACATCTTTAAGAATATAAGTCAAGTCAGGGTAAAGAGACTTTTCGAGCACGGGAATATAGGGGAGTGATTTTTCGAGAGCATCTGTCATGTCAGCCTCAAGATGCTCAAATCTTTCTTCGCCGTATTTATCGATAAGATATCCGGCAATTGCTTTAAATCCCGAACGACAGAAATCTCTTTCCCTTATCAATGTGTCATCCAGATCAAAGACCACTACCGGTCCGTGGTAATAAATATCGGCACTCATGATATTATTCCCATCTGAGCCAACGGAATCCGTAGAAGTTCTTGACCAGAAGCTTAAACATGCGGTCGGCCGGTTCCTTCAGTGTTGAAATGGTATGTGTAGTCGGATCATAGCCTGTCAGAAAGATTTTTCCATCCTCCTTCTCCACATAAAAAATACCATAGATATCTTTACCGTCATCGTTAGAGAGAAGCAATATGATATCGCCGGTACGCATATCATCTACCACATCGCTTCTCGTGATGAAATGGCGTTTAAGATAAGGGAGGCGATGCTGCTTATAGCCCATATCCGTCATCTCCACCTTATCGAATATTTCCGGATTGGCGAGTGCGGCATATTCATCCCGATGCCGGCTCATATAATCCACTGATTTTGTCTTTGCCTGTACACCTGCATAATTCTCAGTCAGTTCCTTAAGATTGCCTCTATAGGCATTATCTGCGATCCAGTCGCATCCATATCTCAAGACGGAAGCAAATCCGGCATCCTCTCCGCGTCGGCATGAGATCTTTTCATATTCCGAGGCGAAATCGCGCCAATCGGGATTTTGACGGTTTGCCGCTACCGACAGTGCATGGACACTATTGATAAAACTCAGCGGGGTAAATGTCTGAATATTCAGTTTTACAACACCGGTGGAGTCCTGACGTTCATCCATGTCCTCACCTCTACCCAGAAGCATTTTGGCAGCCCGGATATGTCGCATCTGCATATCCGGCTCGCTTTTCAATCGCCGCACGATATCAGTGATTTCTGCGGTATCCCTATCGGAATATACAGCGGGATCAAGCATATCGATAGCAAAAGCCTCGGCATTGCATTCCAATATGATAATCAAGAAATAGAGGACAGCCCTCATGTATCCGCATGATTTAAAAAAAGAATTTACTTTCATCACCACTTACAGCATTTTGATAACGCGAATATAGCAATTTTTTTGCGATAGATGACGCAAACCAATCCAAATTCATGAAATTTCTCCCCGGGAAGAGTCACGAAGCAGGCAGATCATATTTTTTAGGAAAAGACAAACTATTAATATAATATAAATTATGTTAATCTTTGTTAATTCGGGGGGGGGTAAATTGGACACTTCATTTGTCTTTTTGCTTACTATTAGATATCTTTACAGCGTGATATTTAACAAAATTTCCACCGATTTAATATAATAGTGTCAAATTTCTTATTTTCTATCCGGTATGTGTTCGACATACAAAGTTTACTACCTTTCATAAAAACTTCATCAGGACACAGGCTACAACTTAATCATCATGACATCATAAAATCAACTCATAAAAATTATATGAAAAGAAAATTACTTTTGGCGGCATTCATGCTCGCCCTGTCCGGTCCGGCACTGATATACGCCCAGGAGATTAAACTGACCGGCATCTCCCCTGCCCCAGGCAGTGAGATAAATTCGTTTGAATTCACATTGTCATTCGATCTCTCGGCTGTGCCTAAAGCACACGGCAACGGGGAGTATGGAATCGGTTATGCATCCGGCGGCAACGTAAGCTTATACAAAGGAGACCCGGAGAACGGCATCCTATTGGGCACCGCCCTTACGACATCATATACCGCGCTTTTACCTAAATTTGAACCGACAACTAAAATATCATTTTCAATACAGGATTTTGCACCGCAAGAAGGTATAACTTACACGTTGGTTATAAGCAAGATCTTCAACACATACAAGAAGGGAGAGAAAAGCACAACCTTCAGCGATCCGCTTGACTACTTTAATAACGAACCTTTAACATATACATTCAAAGGAGGAAACGATCCTGATCCTGAGGTAATGCTGACAGAACCATATACTCCGAAAAGGTACGATCGATTTGAGCAGTTTGGAACAGCTGTGTTCAAGTTCAACCGTCCGGTCACATATAACTCTTCCAGACCTGTTACCCTCACTTTCGATGGTGCGGAATTCGCTCCATATAAGGAAGTGATAATATCAGATGACGGACTTACAGCTACAATAGTATATGATAGTATAACACTATTTGCCAGCAATTATTACTATAAACTGACTGTACCTGAAGGAGCATTCGTATCTCGTGAGGACAGCAGATATTCTTATGCAGGTGTCACGATTGACATCAAGGGTGGAAAGATCAGACGCTTCGGCGAAATAACAAATATATCCGCCGAGTGGCTCCAAAGGATTTTTCGACAAGATACAGGTTGACTTCAATATGATACCGGGATTCTATATAATGAATTTGAGTCAACTTCATCCATTCAAGACATCAGGAGGAAAAAGTTGTTTCCGCATTTACCCTCTGTTGCCGGACGGAAGCACCGGGGAAATGATAGGAACGACCAACAACTCAGATCCCACTGAAACAAAAGACGGAATAATTTGCGAACAATATCGGGAAGCCACAGCGCTTGAACCCGGCACGACATATCTCTATCAAATACCACAAGGCAGTTTCTATTCTATTTCACCCGGTTCATTATCTTACGACCAATATGTAAATAATCCGGAGATAAGTCTAATACTTACTACACCAACTTTAGAAGAAGTAGGTGCGCCACCTGTAATACTTGACGCACCGGTCTTTAAGAACGGAAATGATGTTCTGGAAGGTAATAAATTCGAATTTTTATCACAGGTTATAATTCCATTGAAGGATGGCAAACCTTATACGTTTGAAGGTGTGGACTATAAACCATCAACAAGTTATTGCGATTCTGTCTTCTTCTACGACATTACAGATGAGTACAACCCCAAACTCATCAAGACCATAAAACCGAAACAGACGCAAACTAACAGTTTCGATGGAAACGCCTATCTCCTGACTATCTCATCACCTCTATACAACAACCGAAAATACAGAATTTTTATTCCAGAGAAAGCCCTTCGCATTGCAACAGACCGTTATCAGAACTATTTTATCGCACCCGAACAAACAATAGATTTCTACGGGGCCACACCTTCCGGCAAATTTACTCCTACTGACTGCACATTAGGAAACAATGCCAATCTCAGTAGCATTAATGCTATAATATGGAAATTCAGCGGCGAATATCTGAATACGGGGGAAAGGGCTCTTTTCGGTCAGAGAAACAACATGATTGAGGTTCCGACAACCATAACCTCTGCTGCCGGCCAAACTACTGTTACAGCATATTGTACTGATCCAGATACCGGTCTACCGCGACCACTCCTTGCAGGCGAACAATATAAGATAGTCTTCCCCGAGGGAGTGTTATACAGCCCGATTGAATCAACGGTCAGAAACGCAGAGACTGTCATTACAATTAACGGCATTAGCTCCATGGAGACCGTTACATTAATAGTTAACCATGACGTCACCTCTACGGAGGTGCAAGCCATGAAAGGCACTTCAGCTAAAGTTGACCTTCTCACCGGTGAAGGGTGGTGCATCAGCAAACTCTTTCTTAATGGCAGCGATGTGACTGCATCCGTCAAGAACGGCTCTTACACCACACCGGCTCTCG
>CAYVZJ010000030.1:0-29204 GCA_964456155.1 uncultured Sangeribacter sp. | reverse complement strand
TCGGACATAAAAAAATGCCAAAATCTCTTGGATTTTAGCATAGAATACGCTCTTAAAATATGTCTGTTGCGGACGCGATTAATCGCGTCCCTACATATCACGCCCACTTTACCCCTTACGGGGACTCCGCAGATGATATGCTATCGCAAATTTAAAAAATTTTTTATTATCTGTCAAGACTTCTAATAAAAAACTAAATTAGGCTCCGCGAACGATTTGCACCGACAAATTTAACATTTTCCCGTGACAACTACCAATAGCCTGTAAAAAGTGGACTAAAAGGGATTGAATTGTTCCGGACAACTTTCCACAAATTTAAGACCCCATTCCACAAAAAATTCACCGCCCCGGCGTTAACATTTTTGTGGAATGGGGTCTAAGTCAATGACGTATAGGGCGATGTGGTCTATTCTCATGATGCAAAGGTAATCGGTTTCAGTGATATAAGTTCATGTTTTTCTGCGTAGTTGCCATGCGTGACGCTCTTCCGGTGGCATCTGCTCGCAGGCGTAACTCAGCATGACGGAGGGCATTCCGGCCACATGGCTGACAAGAAAGCGGCGCAACTCATCTCTGTATCCCCTTTTCCACATCTCACGCAGCATCCATCCGGCCGCTTTATGAAGCAAGTCTTGCTTACTGCTGAGCATTTCGACAGCGCGACGCGTGCACACCTCCGGACAGTCAGCGCGTATAAGCATCCAGCTGCTCACCATCGCTATGCGCTGTTGCCACAAGGTATGCCTCTCAGCCCTCGCCCAATCATCCATGATGGTCAACTCCGGATGCATCACTTCATGATTACCCACAATCTTGATGGCCGAAAGATCCACAAGGTCCCAATTGTTGATGTAAGGGTGTAATTTCAGATACTCCTCGAAAATTGCGGAGGTCTGCTCTGCATCTTTTCTCTTCATGGCTTTCAGATACTGCTCCACCATAATCAGCAGACCGCAGAGACGCACTTCATGCAAGGGGGACTTCACCAATTTTATAGCTTCTGCAAGCGGAGTGACTCGCCACGCTTCCCTGACTACCATCCTCACCTGAGGATTCCGAATACCGAGAAAAATGTCTCCCTCACCATATTCCCCCGGACCGGTCTTGAAAAAGCGTTGCAATCCCTTAGCCTGTACCGGATCAGCCATCTCCAACAATATTCCTTCAATCTCTTCAGCCGTAGCACTTTCCATTCCTCTCATAATTCACATCAGTATCAATTAAGACCCTATTCCGGCATCCAGTAATAAAAGGGCTTGGCGCGACGTTTCCCGAGCCATTCCCTCAATTCCGGAAGATCCTTCACTCCGTCTGCAATCACTGCCTCATAATATTCAACACCGTGAATTTCTTCATCTTCCGGAGTATTGTATTTCAACGATAATATTGTCTCCTTCACTTCGGGAGTAAGACGCGCCACAATCCTTTCAGCCATCTCTTCAAAATAGCCATCGTATTGGCTCCCCTTTTCGATGTGGATGATGTCAATCTGCCAGATTTCCTCCTCGCTCATTCTATACTTCAGATGCCAGGAGATGCAGTGCTCGTCCGTATGCAATCCGTTAATACATTTTATCTCCACAACATTTGGATTTTTGGAGATTTGCGATGCTATTACAAAGCTTTTTTCCTCGGTAACTTCCGAAGAATAAACGTGCAGATCAATATCACGGTGTTTTGCAATCAAGCCCATGCGTAGCGAACCTACAAGTCTGACCTCTGCGCCTGCTTCCTCCCATATTCTCTTCACCCCGGATGCCTCCAGTACTTCCCACGCCCGTGCTGCTGCCTTTCCCGATTCTTCCGGATAATTAATTTTAGCCTCGTCTTTCATATTTAATTCATTTGACATCTTGACGTAAATTTACTGATTTTTTTGATATAATCATAATCAATCGGTAATTTTGCACAACACTTCCCAGATATGGACATATTACGAAAAGAACTGGACGCTTTTTATAAGAGTCAGCATCTCAACGATGAGATATTACACCACAACCTTTTATCACAATTGCGACATGAGATTGAAGTCGCTGCCGGCATTGATGAGGATTGCCGGGTGATAACTGATGCTGCGGCCGACCGTTGTTACATCTACGGGGGTGCGTTTTCATATCTGTTGGGACTCACAGATAGTTTACCATATATCAGGCAATTCTCCTCAAGTGACGAAGACGACATCTACAACCGTATTCATCCTGAAGACCTCGTGGATAAAAGAATGCTTGAATACGAATACTTTAAATATGTTGATTCCAAATACATCTTTGAAAAAACAGACTATAAAGCCACTTGCCGAATAAGGATAAAAGACAGAAACGGACGCTATATTTATGTATTAAACAGCACAAGAGTCGTGAAGCTGTCACCGAAAGGCAAGGTTTGGCTCATCCTATGCTGCTACGATTTGTCTCCCGCTCAATATCATTCGGACGGCATAGAGCCTCGCATCATTAATTGCTCCTCCGGTGAGATTATAGAAATTCAATTGAAAGAACGACGCGCCGGATTATTGACCAAAAGGGAAAAGGAGATTCTTAATCTGATCAAAGAGGGTAAGGCAAGCAAACAGATTGCTGCCGTATTGGGCATCAGCATACACACCGTCAATCGCCACCGCCAAAATATCATTGAAAAATTGAGCGTAAGCAATACCGTAGAAGCGATTACAGCCGCCTCATTGATGAGACTCCTGTAATCACCCCACTCTATACTGATTAAGACCCCTGCGTTAACATTTTTTGTAAAAAGGGGTCTAATATGGTTATAAATCAGTATTTTTCATATCAGTGATGATGAGTAATTTTGTCGCAAAAATAATTTGCGATGAAAAAAGTAATCTTATCATTCATTCTTGCGCTCTTAGCGCTTGGTCCGGCTTTTGCCACCGGGGAGAATGACTTCAAGTGGGATAATGCGACAGTCTATTTTGTCATCACCGACCGTTTCTGTAATGGAGATACCGCCAATGACGTCAATTATGGAAGAATCGTTGACTATGGCTCTGACCAACTTAACGCAGCCACTTTTCATGGAGGCGACTTTAAGGGGATGCTTCAGAAAGCCAAAGATGGGTATTTCAAAGACCTTGGCGTAGACGTAGTATGGATGACTGATGTCTACGAACAGATACACGGATGGATGTCAGGTAGTGGAGCGGTAAATGACTTTCCCCATTACGGATATCATGGCTATTACCCTCTCGACTATACACAGATTGACAAGAACTATGGCACGATTGCGGAGCTGCGCGAACTCGTGGATACTCTCCACAATCAGGGAATACGTGTGATGCTCGGTGCCAACCTCAACAACCCCGGATACCCCACGCTTCTGGATGCAGTGCAATATGGATTTGCGGATACAGGTCTGACGGAAACTGAGGCTGCGCGACATATTCGAGATTGGAGCTTTGATAATTTCTTTGAGGGGCGACGACAGTGGAAAGGTTGGTATGACGGCAGCTGGATACGAATGCCGGATGAAGGATGGGATGAGTCCAATCCTTTAGAAGCCACTATCTACGGCCTCCCTGATATTAAAGATGAGTCTGATGAGTCAGTGAAGATTCCTGAGTTTCTGAATAAAAAATGGAAGAAAGAGGGGGATGCAAATAATCCCTGGATTAATCCGAGTGCCATCGCTCTGCGTGAAGATCATGACTGGAGTCCGTCTCAATATCTGATAGCCTGGATCGCCTCATGGGTCGAGGAATTCGGGATAGACGGCTTCAGATGCGATATAGTGGAGAATGTGCACCTCAACCGTTGGAAAGAACTTTATGACGCATGCAATACAGCCCTTGAAGCATGGAGGGAAAAGCATCCCGAGAGCAAGGCTTCAAAGTGGACTGATAAGTTTTACATGACCGGCGACTTTGATAATGCCGGCATTGATTATAAGCCGGAATATGCTGCGGCCGGCTTTTCAAGTCTGGTAAACTGCAATTTCCCCAAACACGGTGACCTGGACGGTATCGTCTACGTGTGGCAGGCATACGCCGACAGTGTGCAGGCTCATCCCGGTTGGCATCCCTTTAATTACTTAAACAACTCATATCACCGTGATGCAGATATGGCGAATATGATAGACTGCGCCACTACACTTCTTTTAGCCCCCGGAGTGGCACAGATATTTTATGGCGACGAGATGGGAAGAAAGCTTAGCGATGCGCGATTTAATGTAGATAGTGCTCAGGCGTTTCGTTCGGATATGGACTGGAATGACGTTGACTCTGCATTATTGGCGCACTTTCAAAAACTGGGTGATATCCGCAAATCACTTCCGGCAATCGGTAGTGGTCGTCAAAAGACGCTTGACGAGCATACATGTCTGCGGGAATTGGACGGAGAGCGGGTGATTATCAAACTCAAGCCCACGCCTGACAAACCCATCAAATTAGATGGATATTTTTCTGAAGGAGATACGCTTATCGAGCTCTACACCGGACAGGAAGCTATGGTGACTGACAATACCATTCAATTCCCGTATTACAACAATAATATTGCCATTATTACTATGAAAGCAGATACACACAAAACGTCCAAGTAATTTATCCGGCAATCTATACGGCCACATCTCGCATTGAATGAATTACAATGTGAACTATACAGTAGTAAAGATGGTTTTTATATAAAATAGTAATTATATTCATCTATGAAAAACACGATATTAAGGGGTGTGTATGTCACGCTCTCATTAATCTTAGGTACAGTATTTATGAAAGCACAGAATTCTTATATCTTTCTTGCTCCCGGTGTGGAGGAAGTAGAAGCGACGGCTACCATTGATGCTCTCCGTCGCGCAAAAATACCGGTAGTCGTAGTAGCAGTTTCAGACAATCTTCAGGTGAAGGGCGCTACAGGTCAGACTCTTGTGGCGGATTCACTCATCTCGGAAGTAAATACAGACAATGCCGACTGGCTGATAGTGCCGGGTGGAGATCCGGGCGCACAAAATCTTTATGCTAACGCGGATGTGAGAAATAAATTACTTGCTCATTATCAGAAAAACGGTAGAATTGCCTCTATTTGCGCGGGTCCTGCTGTGGTGCTTGCTCCACTCGGTATTTTGAAGGAAAAGCAAGCCACCTGCTATCCGGGACTCGGTGAGGCTATCAATGCCAATGGTGGTGAGTATGTTAAACAGACCGTAGTGATTCAACCTAATCTGATTACATCTGAAGGGCCGGGCACAACACTTCCCTTTGCCATCGAAATCATCCGCGCCACAAAAGGCGATGAAGTAGCACAAAACGTAGCCAACGGCATGCTCGTCAGACTATAAAAATACACACTATAGATAACATTTGTGGTAGACTAACGCTACAGATTTCCCAATAATGCACTATTCTTTGAATTGGATTTGAGTATTCAAAGGATATTGCAGACTTTGGGATTTTTTTTTATCTTTGCGATATGACGGACGCGGATTATCGCCATACTGCTGTTGATGAGCATGATCACTTCATTGTAGAGGAGGCCTTCGGGCGTCTTCTGAATGCTTATATCTCTTCAAATCATCGCCGTAAGGTGGAGAAGATACAAAAGGCCTTCAACTTCGCATGCAAGGCTCATGAGGGAGCACGCAGGCGCAACGGTGAGCCCTTCATGATGCATCCCCTCGCCGTCGCCCATATTGTCGTGGCCGAACTCGGTCTGGGCTCTACCTCCATTTGCGCAGCCCTTCTCCACCACGTCATAGAAGATACCGACTATACTTATGATGATATCGAAGCAGCCTTCGGATCACAAATCGCCTCTATCGTTGAGGGCATGACCAAAATATCCGGGGGAATATTCGGCGACAAGGCTTCGATACAGGCTGAGAATTTCCGCAAACTCCTTCTCTCAATGTCGGCCGATATTCGCGTCATACTCGTAAAGATGGCCGACCGGCTCCATAATATGCGATGCATCGACAATATCCACGGAGAGAAACAACATAAGATAGCCGAAGAGACGCTACATGTCTACGCTCCCCTCGCACATCGTCTCGGACTCGGAAAAATCAAATCCGAATTTGAAGACCTTGTCTTTAGATTTCAGCATCCGGCCGTCTACACAGCCATTACAGGAAGGGCAGCAAGCACTGAGGCTGAACGCCTGCAACTCATCGAAGAATTCGTGGCTCCCATACGCGAAAAGCTCGATGCTGCCGGATTTAAATACGAAATAAAGACTCGTATCAAGAGCGCATTCTCCATCTACAATAAGATGCAGAAAAAGGGTGTGGCATTTGATGACATTTTCGACATCTACGCCTTAAGGGTAATCTTCGAAAATGAGGATGACGAGATGGAACGCATACGCTGCTGGCAGATTTACACCTTCTTCACCGATGGCCACTCCGTGCATCCGGACCGTCTGCGCGACTGGACATCCACACCTAAGGCTAACGGATACCGTGCCTTACATCTCACTGTCATGGGGCCTAAGGGAAAGTGGATCGAGGTGCAGATACGCTCCAAAAAGATGGATAATATCGCCGAACTCGGTTATGCCGCCCACTGGATGTATAAGACAGGCGAACATCCTTCCGTCACTGAGCTTGACACATGGATGAATACCATCAAGGATATCCTTTCCCATCCCGAACCGGACGCCATTGATTTCCTTGACACCATCAAGCTCAACCTCTACGCCTCCGAAATATTTGTCTTCACTCCTAAAGGCGACCTCATCAAGCTCCCCGCCGGTTCATCAGTGCTTGATATGGCGTTTGCTATCCATTCCGACCTCGGACTGCACTGCGTCGCTGCCAAGATTGGTCACCGGCTCGTCCCGATAAGCCATATTCTCGACTCCGGCGACCAGGTGGAGATTATATCTTCCCAAACGCGCATCCCCACTGAGGAATGGCTCGCCTTCTGCCACACGGCAAAAGCGCAAAACCGTCTCCGCACCTTCCTCAAACATAAAGATATAGCGCATACAGCTCCCGAAGCCGAGAGACCTCCTCGTCCGGCCGTTGCGCATACGGTAATAGTAGACGGTTTTGACACACAGGGACTTCTCACCTCCATCGTCGGTATAGCCACCCGACGCGACGTGGTAAGACTCAAGGCGATGACTGTAGACACTGAGGCCGACGTGCTCCATTGCACTCTTACACTCAGCACATACGCCACAACGCAAGCCATCCGACGTATCTGCTCCGAACTCAGAAAAATTCAGGGTGTGACAAATGTCACACGCCTACCTCATAAATAAACATATCAACTGATATTATAGCTTATGGCAGAAAATAATGGAAACGTACCGACTCGCACACGAGTATTGAGACTGCTCCTGCTCCTGGGGGCAGCCGCTATCGCTCTGCTCGTCGTGCCACGCACGGATCATCAGTCATACACCTACGAACTCAATCAACCCTGGCGATATCAGCTGCTGACAGCCGAATTTGACACTCCCATAATGCGCGACTCCGCATCGCAACGCAGCATGAGAGACAGCATCGAGGCTAATTTCTCACCCTTCATTATCAAGAATAACGATGCTGTCAGCACTAATATACAGCGTTTTCGCACAGCCGTGGGCACTGAAGTGTCCGAACGCAATCTGGACCTGCTGACTCGCTTTCTCACTGACACTTACGAGAAAGGCATCGTATCTCCGGAACTTTATCAGGCTATACAGGGGGGCAATAATAAGAAGGTGCGCCACTATAACGGCGATGAAGATTCAAGAGACCGCTCGGTAAGCACGTTTGACGGCGCCGGCTATCTCCCTCCCAGACTTGCCTATAATTACATAGATTCTGCCTACAGCGCGGCAACAGGCACAGCACATAATTCCCTCTCCGCCGGCATCGCCAAGGCGCTCACACACTGCATCGTCCCGAATATACAGCTCGACTCTGCCGTCGACGCCAAATTCCGTAATCAGGAATACCTCGACGTCAACGGAGCACTCGGTGTCATCAAGAAAGGACAGCGTATCGTAGACCGTGGAGAAATCGTCACTCCTCAGATTTTCACCAATCTTAACACCTATCAGGAGATGATGCTCAGCAGTCATAGCGAAGAGGGGACATCCGGAATCTGGTTTATCGTCGGTCAGGCGCTGTATATCCTCATTTCGCTCCTTACTCTCTATCTCTTCTTGAGCATCTACCGCAAGAATTTCTTCAACGACCTGCGCAAGATGACCTTCCTCATGTCGCTCATCACGCTCTTTGTCGTAGTGGCCGCCACAGTGACCGAATATCTCAGCCAGGGGCTCTATATCATTCCCTTCGCGATATTGCCCGTCATAATCCTCGTCTTCTTTGACAGCCGAACGGCCATTATCTCCCTCTTCACTACCGTGCTCCTCTGCGCCCTCATCGCCACATTCCCCTACCAATTTATATTCCTCGAAATCACCACCGGACTGCTTTGCACCTTCAGCATACATCAACTGAGCAAACGCAGCCAACTGCTGCGCACAGCCCTGATATCGCTCGTAAGCTATCTCGTGTGTTACGTAGCGCTCTGTCTGCTGCTTGAAGGCACTCTTGACAACCTCACTCTCCGCATGGCGCTCCTCTTTTTCTTTAATTCCGTCATACTCTCATTCGCATACGTGCTCATTCTCATCATTGAGAAGATATTCGGCTTCACCTCAATGGTGACCCTTGTGGAACTCTCGGATATCAACAACCCCCTCTTGCGCCGACTTGCCGAGGAAGCACCCGGCACATTCCAGCACTCCATGCAGGTATCCACGCTCGCCGCAGAGGGTGCCCGAGCCATAGGAGCCAACACACAGCTCGTGCGCACAGGCGCCCTATATCACGATATAGGAAAGATGGAGAGCCCTATATTCTTTACAGAAAATCAGCACGGGGTCAACCCCCATGCCGGACTCGACCCGGAAACCTCCGCTGACAAGATAATACGCCACGTCACTGACGGACTCTCTCTTGCCTCCAAGTCCAAATTGCCCGCTGTAATCAAAGACTTCATCTCCGAACATCACGGCAAGGGAGTAACTAAATACTTCTATAACACTGCGGTCAATGAGGCCAACGGCAAACCCGTAAACAGGGATAAATTCATGTATCCCGGTCCTAACCCGAGAAGCCGGGAGACCGCCATCCTTATGATGGCCGACTGCGTAGAGGCCGCCTCAAGAAGCCTGCAAGACTATACGCCCGAGGCTATCGATGCCCTCGTAGATAAGATCATCGACTCTCAGGTGGCCGACGGCATGTTTAAAGACTCACCATTGTCATTCAGCGATGTGGAGAAAATCAAGAGCACCTTTAAGAAGCGACTCGCTACGATTTACCATTCACGAGTGGCATATCCCGAACTTAAAAAGACGGAAGAGAAGTCCGAACTTCAATAAATCCGACTTCTCCGACGTTATAATTATAAGCCCCCTTTGGGCACGATGACTATAATTTATATATATTACCTCCTTTAAGATTATGGCTATTTTTCTGATTATAATAAGCATACTGCTATGGGTCGGAGCCTTCATCTCCCTTCCCAAGCGCATCATCTACGCGCCGGCGTTGTCGTATGCCGCGATGTGGACCATTTCGTTTGCTAAATCTTCTGACGGACATTACCTGTTTCCTCTCCCCGATTCCCTTATCTTCTCATGGATGGCCATCACTATGGCTGTCATGCTGGTCATCGCGCTGCAAAATCCCGATATCAGGATGCAGAGTCGAGGAATATGGTATATGACCATCGGCGGGCTTGCCGGCATGATGGTAGGATTGGCCTGCCTCACCATCACTTCGATAATGAATCTGGCCTACGCATTGATGCTCATCGGGGCAGCCGCCGGTATCATTCTCGGCTTTCTCCTCTTCACGCGCACTCCTCAGGGTCAGCTTGTCAAGCCCGGTTCCGGTCATTTCTTCCGCTATCTGCTGGCTAAGGGCTTCCCTGTACTCATTACTGTGGCTCAGCTCGGCATCATATTGGTAATCATTACCTATAATTCCTACATTTCATAATACACTTCATTCTCAAGCTGATGATGAAAAAAGTTATAAGACACTATATATTCCGTCTTTTACCTCTGCTGATTGCGGCTCTCTTCACCCTTCCGGCAGACGCAATGCCGCTCCCCTCGCCCGACCCGGCTCCGCGCACTACATCCTCAAGCCGTAAGAAGACTTCGGCCAAGAGCAGTAGCCGCAAACGCAAATCTTCCTCTCGACGCAAATCTTCCTCTCGACGCCGCACTTACGGCTCAGGTGCCGGAGTAGCACCCACCTTCACGCAGACAGAGACCCCGGGAGAGATATCCGGCAAGACTGCAAAGCCCCTCACACGCGAACAGGAGGAGGCTCGCAAAAGGCGTAAAATCACTGTCGAAAAACCGGACCTTGCTCTCATCAAGCAGATGACGCTCGACCCTAAGAGTCAATTCTACTTCCCCAAGCTCATGGCTAAATACAACCGCAATGACACCACCATGACCCAGGAAGAATACCGCAATCTCTACCTCGGATATATATTCCAGGAGGATTACGATCCTTACCGCACATCACCCTATTCCGGCGTGACCGATGCTTTGCGTGAAAAGAAAACTCATTCCAAGGAGGAAATTGATACCATCAAGAAATATGCGGAACTGACACTGCGCGACAATCCCTTTGACCTGCGCCAGATGTCCTTTCTCGTTCACGTCCTTAAAGAGAGGCGCAAGGATATGAGCGCCAAAATATGGGAATACCGACTGGAGCATCTGCTCGGAGCCATAAAATCTACCGGCACCGGGGAGGATATGGAAAATGCCTTCTACGTCATCTATCCCATGCACGAATATGACCTCATCAGCCTGCTCGGATATGAGGCTACCGACGTCGACTTCATTGAGCCGGGATATGACTACCTTACTGTCAAGCCCACGGAAGAGACCGTAAAACGGCTGCGCGACAAAGTGCAACCGGGATTCTACTTCAACGTCGAGATGCTAACCGCTGAATACGAAAACAAGCACCCCGAAGTGCTCGATACCACCATCACCGAGGATTTCCCCACCGACAATCCCGATGCTAACACCGACGAAACAGACCCGGACGAAATTCCCGCCGAATAAGTTATAAGATTAATAAAAAAGGATGAGCATTGATGCTCATCCTTTTTTATTGACTACCATATTCTTAGTGGGCGAAGATGGATTCGAACCACCGAAGGTATAAACCAGCAGATTTACAGTCTGCCCCATTTGGCCACTCTGGTATTCGCCCTATGAATGTCATCCCTTGGCGGAATGACATTGCAAAACTAATACTTATTTTCTATTTCACCAAATATTTCCACAATTTTTTAAAAAATGTGGATTTATTTTGCGGAGCATCCGCAACCGCAGCCGTCTTCTTTGCCGTCTACGTCGCCTTTGCATCCACAGTTGTCGCCATCGCTACTGCATCCGCACCCGTCGCTGTCACAGTGACCTTCACCGCCGCAGCAGCCACCTCCGCAACCACAGCCGCAACCTTCCGCTCCCTTGATTTCCTCAGGAGTAGCGTCGCGCACCTCAAGCACCTCGCCGGCATACGTCACCGTCTTGCCCGCAAAGGGATGATTGAAGTCCATACGGATATGCTGATCGGTAATTTCAAGCACTTTGCCCTGGATACGGATACCTTCCGCCGTCATCATCGGCAACAACGCGCCGACCATCACCTCATCGGCCAGCTGGCCGTCACGCTCGAATATCTGACGATCAAGAGTCACTATATTGTCAGGATAACTGTCGCCAAAGGCTGCTGCCGGAGGAAGAGTAATCTCAAAACGGTCGCCGGCTCCCAAATCTTTCATAGCTGCAATCAGGCCGGGCACTACGTCACGGCTCACTCCATATATCATCTCATCGGGAGCATCTGCCTTTGCTTCAAACAGCACCTCACCTGTCTCGGCATCTGTCAATTTATACGTATAGGCCACATACTTATTCGGACCTACCACTTGTTTGATATTTTCACTCATAAGTTTTTCTTTCTTTTATGTTTAAGGGTAATATATTATATTGACAAGCGTCGCAATGTGGCGAGCAATTCGCGATTGATCGGTTTATCATTTTTGATAGCCTTTGTAAAGGGAACGTAGACTATCTCATCGTTTTTAATACCGATCATTACGTTGCGCTGGTCATCCTGCAGGGCATCAATAGCGGCCGAACCCATTCGCGAAGCCAGAATACGGTCGAACGCTGTCGGACTACCGCCACGCTGCAGATGGCCTAAGATTGACACACGCACGTCGTAACCCGGATATTCCTCCTTCACACGCTCTGCCAGACCCATAGCGCCTCCCGTGATGGGTGACTCTGCCACAAGCACTATAGAGGAGTTTTTGGATTTGCGGAAACCATTCTGGATAAGTTCCGCAAGCTGGTCGACCTCCGTGGAAATCTCCGGAATGATGGCGGCCTCTGCGCCGGATGCTATCGCACCGTTAAGCGCCAAAAAACCGGCGTCACGCCCCATCACCTCAATGAAGAAGAGACGCTCATGGGAAGTCGCAGTGTCGCGTATCTTGTCGACACAATCCATAATCGTATTCAGGGCTGTGTCGTAACCTATCGTGGAGTCTGTACCATAAAGGTCATTATCTATCGTGCCGGGAAGACCGATAATAGGGAAGGAATATTCATTGGCAAAGATGCGCGCACCCGTCAGTGAACCGTCGCCACCTATCACAACAAGCGCGTCAATCTCATGGCGCTTAAGCACATCGTAAGCACATTGTCTGCCTTCCGGAGTCTCAAACTCCTTACAACGCGCCGTCTTCAGAATCGTGCCTCCTCGCTGGATGATATTTGATACGTTCTGAGTCGAGAATTCCTGAATCTCATCGGTTATAAGTCCCTTATAACCACGATATATACCATACACCTTATAACCGGCAAAGATACCCGCACGAGTCACAGCGCGAATCGCAGCATTCATACCCGGAGCATCACCTCCGGAGGTAAGAATACCTATTGATTTTATGTTTGTCATTATAATAAGTTTTTTATAAGTTACCTATCAGCCTATTATCTCAATGCAGACAACGACTTCATCTTACAAATTTACACAATTTCCCCTTAATTCCCCATATATCCCTATTAATAAAATGTTTTTTCACCTTAAATGGTTTTATCTCCTTATAAATACATGCAAATTTCCCGCCATTTTTATTATTTTTGCATACATTTAAATAAACAAAGAAGCTTTATGCACATCAATATGCCCACCGGAGAATTTACTGCTCCCAAAAAAGTGGAGGCCGACTTTTATATTGAGTCTCCCGTCGCTGAATTTTCCGGCATAAAGAATATAATTTTCGACCTCGGAGGTGTCATCATAGACCTTGACCGTAATCGTGCGGTCAGTGCATTGACTGCCCTCGGACTTAAAGAGGCTGACTCACTCTTAGGCCTGTATCGTCAGGAAGAGCCATTTCTCGGACTGGAGACAGGACGAATTGAGGCCGGTGCCTTCTTTGATTTGATCAGGGAGAAGTGTCCCGGTGCTACCGACTCACAAATCACTGAGGCCTTCGACCGTTTCCTCATCGGCATACCCACTCACCGCCTGGAGCGCCTGCGTCAGTTACGGCGAAACGGCTACCGCCTCTACGTGCTCTCCAACACTAATCCTGTGATGTACAACGGATGGATCACCAACGCCTTCCGTGCCGAAGGATTAACAATCAACGACTATTTTGACGGTATCGTGGCAAGTTTTCAGGAACTCACCTGCAAGCCCGACCCGACTATATTCCAAAGAGTGCTCACGCGCTACGGCCTTAAGCCGGAAGAGACTCTCATGCTTGACGACTCTGCGGCCAACTGCGACGCCGCCCGCTCCGTCGGCATGTATGCCAAACGCATCGGCTCAGAGCGCGATGACGATATGATGGCCGCAACCCAAGTATTAGTGCTGGGGTAGGAGTGATGAGGTATGAATGATGGGGTGAGGATTATATAGTGTTGAAACCGGATGAAAAGAATAGCTACTGTCGGAAATTTTGACGGCTGTCATCGCGGCCATCGTAAGGTGCTCTCCACACTCATCAACGAGGGCGCTCACCGAGGTCTTTCGCCCCTCGTCATCACTTTCAGCAATCATCCTCTCGACATTATTGCCCCCGAAAGAGCACCCCGCTCGCTGATGACTCCCGATGAAAAAAAAGAACGGCTCGAGAAGATTGCAGGAAATTGTGTGATGCTCGAATTTACGCCGGAACTGTGCCGACTCACCGCGCGCCAATGGCTCGAAAGAATGCGTGATGAATACGACGTGCAGGCCATCGTGCTCGGATATGACAATACATTCGGGGCAGACGGCAGGCAACTTTCGCAAGATGATTACATAGCGCTCGGCCGTGACACAGGTATTGATATCATCATAGCTGACGCCGTGGCCGGATGCTCGTCATCTTTGGCAAGAAAGGCGGTGACTGACGGGGATATGACTCACGCGGCTGAAATACTCGGCAGATATTACCGGTTCCCCGGCCGCGTGGCTCATGGCGACAGAATCGGTACATCCATAGGCATACCGACCGCCAACATCGACCCCACAGCGCAAGTGATTATACCACCTGCCGGTGTTTACGCCGGATATCTGCGCGTGCCTGCTGATAAAAATAGCAAGGAATACCGACAGGCGGTCATCAATGTAGGGCATCGTCCCACCGTTGACCCTAACCTCTCTCATTCACTACGCATCGAAGCCCACCTTCCCGGATGGCAAGGGGATATCTACGATACGGACACCGAAATTCTCTTTGTAAAAAGACTCCGGGATGAGAGACGTTTCGACTCTCTTCCCCTCCTTAAAGAGCAAATAGATAAGGATATACTCGCCATGCGGGAGGCGCTCGACGCCAACCCTGCTGTGAGCGTCATCATGCCGGTATACAACGGCGCCAAATTTCTCCATGAAGCCATCCATTCCCTTCTCGCTCAAACGATGCCCGACTGGGAGGCTATCCTCGTAGATGATTCTTCTCAGGATGAAAGTTGGGAAATCCTTAAGAACGCAGCCGCTTCTGACAGTCGCATCCATGTCTTTCGCAAACCCAACGGTGAGTTTGCAGCCAGAGGCATTGCATACGCCTTGCCTCACGCTCGCGGACACTTCTTCCAATACATGTCGCAAGATGATCTTCTGAGCGCCGATCTTTTCGAAGCAGCGCTTGATATTCTGGATGTAGACGACAGCGTCGATGCCGTGCTCCCTATAATGAAAAGTTGGGCTCGAGACTCTTCCTTGCCCGAAGAGGGCACTCCATACTCGGGCTTTGACATCTCCGGTTGTATCACCGGGAAGGAGGCCTTTATTCTGTCTCTCAACTGGCAGATACATGGTTTTGCACTCATCAGAATGGATATAATCCGCAGCCTCGGCTTCAATACCGATTATATCAATTCTGATGAATACGAGACTCGTCGTGAGTATCTTGAGTGTCGGAACATTTGCACTTCGGATGGTGTATTTTATTATCACACCGGCAATCCGGAGGCCGTCTCGCGCAAATGGCGCAGCTCAATGACGGGATATATACCCTGCGACGCGATGCTGAGCCGGCTCGCTCAGGAAAAGGGCATACTCACGCCTGAAGTACGCTTAGAGATAGCGCGTCGCCTCGCTGATGATGCCCTCCGTATATACGACACGGCAAAGCGAGCCGGAGCACCGCGTCACGATATACGCCGGATAAAGGTTCAAATAGCTGACACCAAAAATATCTGGAATATAAAGGGCATAAGTCGCAGAATGAGACTCCGACTCTTGACCATTACAATTTTTTTTAGTATCTTGCACGCTAATAAATAATACATAATAAATATTATAAAATACAAGAAATATCATGACCGGCATTGAGGTAATCAACTTTGCGGAAACGCCCTCGCTCGTAAGCCGCTATATGCTTGAGCTTCGCGATATTAACATACAGAGAGACCCACTGAGATTTCGTACCAATCTTGACCGTATAGGTGAGATCATGGCATACGAGATCTCCAAACGTCTTAATTATCATAACCGTGAGATAGAGACTCCCCTCGGACTGTGCATGTGTCAGGAGATTGATGACGAGATTGTACTGGCCACAATATTGCGAGCCGGCCTCCCCTTTCATCATGGATTTCTGAATTATTTTGACCATGCGGAAAACGCTTTTGTCAGCGCTTACAGAAGATATCGTGAGAAGGGGGACACATTCGATGTGCTCGTAGAATATCTTGCCTCTCCCTCGCTCGAAGGCAAAACGCTGATACTCGTAGACCCGATGCTCGCCACGGGTTCTTCAATGGAATTGGCTTACAAGGCACTGCTCTCCAAAGGCACTCCGGCAAAAATACACGTTGCCTCCGTCATCGCTTCTCGACAGAGTGTCGAATATATTCTGGATAAATTTCCGGCCGACCGCACCACTCTCTGGATCGGTGCTATCGATGAGGAGGTAAACTCGCATTCATATATCGTGCCGGGACTCGGTGATGCCGGCGACCTGGCTTACGGCGTAAAGGAATAATTCACTCGATAATACGCTGCCCCTGCGTTAACATTTTTGTGGAATGGGGTCTGATATGAAACTGCAATCCATCGATATCCTCAACTTCAAGAACATTGCCGACGCGTCGCTGACTCTCTCACCGGGACTCAACTGCTTTCTCGGTCTCAACGGCATGGGAAAGAGCAATCTGCTCGAGGCGATACATATGCTGTGTCTCGCCCGCGCCATGTCGCCGATGCCCGAGTCACAGCTCATACGCCACGGCGAGTCGCTGCTCTCCGTCAAAGGCACTTTCGATATGGATGGACAGAGACAGGAGAAAATTTCCGTCGGGATAGTAAAGGGAAAGGGCAAGTCGCTGAAACGCAACGGCAAGGAGTATGACCGCATATCGCAGCATATCGGCAATTTCCCGATAGTATGCGTCACGCCGGCAGACACCATGCTCGTCATCGGTCCGGGCGACGGGCGACGCAGACTGATGGATATGGTGATCTCACAGGCCGACAAAAGCTATCTCTCTCACCTCATCAGATATAACAAAGCCCTTGAGTCGCGCAATAGGATGCTGCGCGCCGGAGTGAGAGACAATCTGCTCTATGAGTCGGTGGAAAACGCTATGAATGAGGCCGCCCAATTCATCCATGACGCCCGAGCCAAATGGATAGAGGATATAGCGCCGGAACTCGAGCATTACTATCATCGTATCGCCGGCAATGATGAGCAGGCCTCGATGACCTACCGCAGCGTGCTCAACGACGCCACTCTGACAGAGGTGCTCAATGCGTGTCGCGCCAAAGATATCGCCCTCGGCTTCTCTTCACAGGGCATACACCGCGATGACATAGCCATGGGACTGGGTCAATATTCCATGCGCCGACTCGGCAGTCAGGGACAAATCAAGACCTACAACATCGCACTGCGACTCGCCATTTTCGATTTCCTCAAAAAGTCGGGTGGCATCACACCGCTCCTTTTGCTTGACGATATTTTTGACAAACTTGACTCTGACCGTGTGGAACGCATAATACACATCGTCAGCGAGTCTGACAATTTTTCACAGATTTTCATCACTGACACCAACCGCCGCCATCTTGATGATATCATACGCCATATCCGCAATGACTCTTCTCTTTTCGAAGTAGACAACGGACATTTCTCTCTCATCGAGACTACTCACGACTAATACTCACCACTAATTTGCCATGCAGAGACTCGAACCGACACCTATTGGAGACATCATGAGGCTTGCCATTCAAGACTCACAGATGACGGAGCATTTGGACGAACTCCGCGCCGCAGAGTTCTGGCCTGCTATCGTCGGCAAAGAGATAGCCGACATGTGTCTGCGGCCTTACGTCAACGCCGGAAAGATGAGCATCCGCGTGCCCGACGCAGCCCTGCGCCATGAGCTGAATATGAGTCGCTCCCGGCTCATTAGGGAATTTAACCGTCTCGCCGGCAAGGAGGTAATCAAACAACTGAGATTTTACAGCTGATCATGAATAAGATACTTACAAAGGAGGAACTTCACATCTTCCGACATCATATACCGGTGCAACTGAGATTTAACGATATCGATATTCTCGGACACCTCAACAATACCGTCTATTTCTCTCTCTTCGATCTGGCAAAGGCTCGATATTTTGAGGCTACAAGACAGGGAAATATTGACTGGAAAAAGGTGGAATGCGTCATCGCCAACGTCAACTGCGCCTATATCAGCCAGGTGAAATTTGGTGAAAATATCGAGGTCTTCACACGATGCACCTCCATCGGAGAGAAAAGCTTCATTCTCGAGCAACTGATGGTAGACGTTGACACTCTGTCTCTTAAGGCACGATGCGAAACGGTAATGGTATGTATCGATGCTCAACAAGGCGTCTCCGTGCCCGTCTCTGAATATTGGCGTGACTGCTTCGCCCGCTATGAGAATAATCCTAACCTCAAATAGAGCCACCTATGCACACCATTACTGACTTTCTTGCTGATTATAAAGCCATCATAGAAGCGGAAGCTGAGGCTATTCGCCATATTCCGGTCACGGATGCCTATGAGGCGGCCACAAACCTCATAGCCGAGCGTGTCAACCGACGCGGCGGCAAACTGGTGGTCTCCGGCATGGGCAAGGCCGGACAGATTGGCATGAATATCGCCACGACATTCTCTTCCACCGGCACACCGGCGATTTTCCTGCATCCGGCTGAGGCACAACATGGCGACCTGGGCGTCATACAGAAAAACGACCTTCTGCTGCTCATCTCCAATTCGGGTAAAACCCGCGAAGTGCTCGAGCTCCTCCATCTCGCTCACAGACTGAACTCTGACCTCCCCGTAATTGTTATTACCGGAGACACTGCAAGTCCGCTTGCAGCCGCCGCCGACGTGCTATTGCCTACCGGAGGCACCCCGGAGGTGTGTCCATTCGGACTTACACCCACCGTCTCCACAACCGTGATGACCGTCATCGGCGACCTCCTCGTGGTCAGCGTCATGAAAAAAATAGGCTTCACCGTTCATGAGTATTCCCTCAGACATCACGGGGGATATCTCGGACAGGCCGCAAGAGACAATCTCGCCAATGATGCTGAAAACCCGGCTCACAACAAATGTTAAATCATAGAGCATCACTGCTCTCTATACAATAAATAGCCAATTAACTACGTCATAATCTAATATGAGTTACATCGAATTACCGTTTGATCCCTCCCGGCTTGACAAGAAAAGTCCGGACACTGAAATAATACATACCGCTATTGAGGCACGTGAGACTGCCCATAAGCTCATAGCAGAGGAGCGACATATCGATGCGCTTGAGCGTATCGTCAGCGCCATGCGCGAACTCCGCGCTTTCACCGACTTCGACAAGCTTGAATTCAAGGCTCTCTTCGCCGCTCTCCTTTTTGACCTCGCTGAGGTGCATTTCCTTCTTAAAGACTACAAGCAGAGCGAGAAGGAATTGGACACTCTCTTTAAGGTGCTCAGCAATCTGCTGCGCGAAGATGCCGACCGCTTCGGTCCGTACCATATCCTGGCAATGGAGCTCTCCACAAGAATACTGCGCTCACGCAAAAAAGCGATGGACCTGCTTATAAAGCAGCGTATCGCCGCCGACGCGCTTTATGAAAAGGTAAATTCGGGCGTCGTAGCCGCTACCGACCGTCTCGTAGACTCTCTTCATAAGGTGGCCGAACTGCTCGGAGCTGCCGGCGACTATAAGGCCGCACTCAAGTTTTTCGCCGAGGCCATCAAGTTTTCAAAAAAGCGCACCGGCAAAGTCACTCGTCGTGAGGTGAAGATGACTATCCAGATGGCAGAGACGATGATGCGCATCAAGAGCATGAAGCCCAGAGCAAAACGTCTGCTCCAAGCCATTCTCCCACACGCCATCTCACTCGAGACTATCGAACTCGAGGAAGAAATCATAGCCCTCCTTGAAATCATTGACGGCGAGGGCACTCAGGAATCGCGCTGGAAAACTTTCCTTCACAATATCGTACGTCCTATAAAGGATAAGAAGACAAAGAAATAATGGCTACAGTACTTAATACCAACGGCGCCGAACTCTCCATCCCCGCCATAAAAAGCGGCAAAAATTTCACTTGTGCCATTTTTACCGCTGAATGGAATCCGGAAATTACTCACGCACTGCGCGACGGCGCTCTCGCCACTCTGCTCAGCGCCGGTGCTGACGCTGATAATATCAAGCTTTATGACGTGCCCGGCACTATCGAACTCGTCAACGCCGCCGCACTTGCCATCCGACGTTGCGACTTCGATGCGGTCATTATTATAGGATGCGTAATTCGTGGCGACACTCCCCATTTCGACTACGTATGCATGCACACCGCTCAAGGGGCCGCTATTCTCAATGCAAAAGGCGGAACGCCACTTATCTTCGGAGTGCTGACCGTTGACAACCTTCAGCAGGCTCTCGACCGCGCCGGCGGACGGCTCGGCAACAAAGGCTCGGAAGCCGCCGTGGCTGCTATCGAAATGGCCAATCTGCAATATGACCTCTTTAGACTTTCTCCTTATTCGTGCTAATCTACCGACATGAAATTTAAGACTTTCTATCTTTTCCTGCTCATTACTGCTCTTTGTTGCTTTAATTTGCCGGCAGAGGAGGTGATGCGCATCCTACACGTCACTCTCAACGATGGTGACACACGCACATACGAACTCACCGAAAATATCTCATGGCAACTCGACGGTGACACCCTACGAATCAACCTCTCAACCGAAGACCCCGAAGAGCCAACCGACCCCGAAGAACCAACCGACCCCGAAGAGCCAACCGACCCCGAAGAGCCAACCGACCCCGAAGAACCAACCGACCCCGAAGAGCCTTCGGACGACCCGGAAGTACCATCTGACCCCGAAGAGCCCGCAGAGCCTTCTGACCCGGAGGATTCAAATGATTCCGAAAATGACATTGACCTTAATGACCTTAACGACATTAATGACCCTAATGACCCTAATGACCCCATTGATCCAATCGACCCCGTCGACCCCGTCGACCCCGTCGATCCAATCGACCCAATCGACCCAATCGATGACCACACATATATTATCTCTGACGTAAGACACATCACTTACACCGAAGAAACTATCACCACAGCAGTGGAGAATATCCATACCCCGGCTACTTCATATACCCTCTCCAATAACGGCATACTAATCTCAGAGCCAACACCGGGAAGCATCGTCGCTATCTATAATATTAACGGACAGCCCGTAAGCCAAAGTCAAGTAGACCACGACACATTTATCGAGCTCCCCAAAGGCATTATCGGCATCGTCACCCTTAACGGCAAAGAGATAATCCGCTTTTATAATCCCTGACAATGAAAAGATCTTTACTCGCTATTATAATTTCAGTTGCGCTCGGCGCTATATGCTATGCCGTAGTGCCGCAGACACATATATTCCGCAATGACGGGCGCTTCGACATACTTCACGGGCCGGTAGCGGCCACACATCCCGACTCGCTCCCGGGTATGGTGGTCATGGCTGATGCCAACGATACTATTGCCGTACCCATGGCCGCAATCGACAGTATCTGCATTGAAAAGACGGCCATTCCCCATATACATATCGTCACACCGGACAACCCCGAACTCACACAGCTCGTGGAGAAGGAGACCTACGTCTCGGCCCTTATATCAATGGAAGGCAACGGATATGTTGACTCTCTGCCCGAAACCGCCGTCAGCTTAAAGGGACGTGGCAATACTACATGGAGAATGCCCAAAAAGCCCATGAGACTCAAGTTTAAGAAAAAGACTGAAATCCCGGGACTTAAGAAGGCAAAAAACTATGTCTTGCTCGCCAATTACATCGACCCGTCGCTGATGCGCAACGCCGTGGCAATGTGGATAGCCCGCGAAATGGGCATCCCTACGGCCAATAATATGCTGCCTTGCGACGTCACCTTCAACGGCCATAATCTCGGCTCCTTTATGCTCACAGAGAAGGTGGGCATCAATGCTGCCAGCGTGGATATAGAAGAGACGGAGGGCGTGTTGCTCGAACTCAGTTTTGACTATGACGAAAAGTATAAGTTTATGTCAAAGCATTACGAGATGCCCGTCATGGTCAAGGACCCCGACTTTGATGAACTCGAAGAGGAGGAACCCGACTGGGGTACAGCCGAAGAGCATTTCAACCTCTGGCGTGATGAATATGAGATGGCAGAGCAATATGTGGCTCAAGACAAACCATTTGAGGCTTTCGACCTCGACAGTTTCGCAGACTATATCCTCGTGGTGAATCTCACACGCAATCACGACGTGGGAGGCCCCAAAAGCGTGTTCATACATAAGGAGCGACTCGGCGATGACTGCAAATGGATAGCCGGTCCGCTCTGGGACTTCGATGCGGCATTCAATCTCTGCGCCGGGGCGGGATATGGTGCTACCGGCATCCCTTATAACGCCGGGATCGACTTTCCGCCACTCTTCAAGAAGATGATGCAGACTACGGAATTTAAGGAGAAGTATCTCGAACGTTTTGATTATTTCTACGCGGAGGTATATCCCCGGCTTCTTGAATTTGTAGACTCCTACGGCCGGCTTATCAGAGCCTCCGCCAAAATCGACGGACTGCTATGGCCTTACGATGATCAGAATGTAGACTGGTGTTATGCGTTGGATTCGTTTGAACACGAAAAGCACACCGCTATCCTGAGCGAATGGCTTACTCAACGCGTAGAATGGCTCAAAAGACGCCACGACCGCAATATCATCCCTTGATACAAATTTTTAACATTTGTTTATTTTGCTAAATATCAACTGATTATAAATTGTCTTTAAAAATTTTATCAAAAAATATTTGGTCATATCAAATAAATGCTTTAAATTTGCACCGTTTTTGATAGCAAAAAAACTTGTTTTATTATTTTAAATTTTACGGAAATGAAAAAAGTAGTTCTTTCACTCGCTGTACTTTTCAGCGTAGCTATGGTAGCTTGCTCTAACAAAGACGCAAAAGTTGCTGACTCAGATTCAGTAAAGGTAGAAGAGGTAGCTGAAGACACAAACAAGGCTGAAGAGGCAACTGACTCAGTTGTTGCTGACAGCGCTGCTGAGGCTGAGGCTCCCGCTGAGACTCCCGCTGCTGAGTAATAGCACATCAAAGAGAGAATTCTCAACATCACAAAATCGATGCATCTTCCTCCGGGACTTGCATCGATTTCTTTTTGTCTCCCTCATCCACCCAACTTCTTAACTCATAACTCTTAACTATGACCTCTCTAATCCCCGAATGGGCAGAAGCCCTCACCTGCGCCGTCACCATTTGCGATGCCGAAGGCACTATAATCTTCATGAACGAGCGCTCACGCGACACCTTCGGTCATCACGGCGACCTTATCGGAAAAAATCTTTTCGACTATCACCAGCCGGAGTCGCAAGAGAAAATCCGACGCATGCTCGCCACCGGCTCAGACAATACTTATAAAGTAGTAAAAAACGGCGTATCAAAACTAATACATCAGACTCCCTGGCGTATTGACGGAAAGATTGCCGGCATGGTGGAGCTCTCCATCATCCTCCCGCCCGACATGAAGACTATCGTAAGAGAATAGAAGACTCCGGCACTACGCCTCGCTCTACTGTCATTACGGATAAATACGCCACAAAATAGCCTTTTTTAAGAGTTTTTAAGACTTTTGCATCGTATATTTCACTCAAATTTTATTACTTTGCAGTTTGGAATATACTATATCACCTTATCATGGGTAAAATAATTGCAATAGCCAACCAAAAAGGAGGTGTCGGAAAGACCACTACTGCCTTCAACCTCGGGGCTTGCCTCGCTCTCGACGGCAAAAAGGTGCTCCTCGTCGACGCTGACCCACAGGCCAACGCCACCTCCGGACTCGGACTCGACCCTCAAAAGGCCGACGTCTCCATATATGAATGTCTCGTAGACGATTATCCCTCCGAGGAAGCAATCGCCAAAAGCTGCGTCGACAATCTGGACATCATCCCCTCACGCATCGACCTCGTCGGTGCCGAAGTGGAACTCATGAACCGTCCCGACCGCGACCGCAGACTCGCCTCCGTGCTCAATCGCGTAAAAGATAATTACGACTTCGTGCTTATCGACTGCTCCCCTTCACTCGGAGTTATCACAGTCAATGCACTCACGGCCGCTGACTCTGTCATCATTCCCGTGCAGGCTGAATATTTCGCGCTCGAAGGCATATCACAGCTCCTCAACACAATTCGCATCATCAAGAGCCGGCTAAAGCCGCAACTCGAAATAGAAGGCTTCCTGCTCACTATGTATGACGCCCGACTCCGACTCGCCAACCAGATCTTTGAAGAACTCAAAGGACACTTCGGCGATATGGTCTTCACCAGCGTTATCCCCAGAAATATCAAGCTCTCAGAGTCGCCAAGCCACGGACTCCCCGTCATACTCTACGACCCGGAAAGCCGCGGAGCTATAGCTTACGCACAACTCTCCAAAGAACTTATAGCCAAAAATCGTAAAAAAGCTTCTGCCAAGGCATGACACAATATAAAAGAAATGCTCTCGGGCGCGGACTCGACTCCCTGATATCTTCCATGGGGGAAATTCGCACTGACGGCTCCTCTGCCATCAATGAGATACCGATAGAACGTATCACGCCCAACCCCGACCAGCCACGCACCTCTTTCGATGAAGACACCATCGAGGAGCTCGCCATCTCAATTCGCGAACTCGGCATAATACAGCCTCTATCACTCCGTCTCACCGACAACGGCAATTACCAGATCATCGCCGGCGAACGCCGATGGAGAGCCGCCAGACTCGCCGGACTCAACACCGTGCCGGCCTACGTCCGCACTGCCTCCGACTCTGAAATCACAGAGATGGCCCTCATCGAAAACATACAGCGCGAAGACCTCAGCTCTATTGAGGTGGCTCTCGCTTTCAAGAAGCTTATCGATAACTATAATCTTACACAAGAGCGACTCTCCGAGCGTCTCGGTAAGAAACGCGCCACCATCGCCAACCATCTCCGTCTGCTCAAGTTGCCGGCCGTAATACAGCTCGCCCTGCGCGATCGTAAGCTCGACATGGGCCATGCCCGGGCACTCCTCGCCGTAGAAAGCCCCGAGCAGCAGGTGAAGCTCTATAAGCTCATCATCAAAGAGGGTCTCTCAGTAAGACAGGTAGAGCAATTGGCCAGAGATGCCAAAGAGGGAAATGCCGACAGCATCCCCTCCAAGCAAACCGGCAAATCACCGGCCCGCTCTGAGGAAGATAAAAACTTCGCCCGCCAACTCGCCGACTATCTCCCTACTCCCGTCAAATTCTCGCGCAAAGAGGACGGCAGCGGGCAGATTACACTTAAGTTTAACTCCGACGACGAGCTCCTAAAGCTCGTGTCTCTCTTCGAACGTCTCAAACAGTAAATGCGCTTTTCACACAGAGGTATATGGCTTCTTCTGACCGGTATCGTCGCCCTGACGACATCGCTTCACCTCTGTGCGCAAGATATTCCCGCCACCGAAACGGAAACTGTAACAGTATCCGACGTAGTGGCCGATTCCACCACCAATACTCTCACTGAGACCATCACTGAAACCGTTACCGAGACCGACTCCATCCCGCCTACCGTAGTCACCGCGCCGGGATACGCTCTTCAGGGCATACGGGAATTTAACCCCGACCCGACCCGAGCCGTCTGGCTCTCCGCCCTCTTCCCCGGACTCGGACAAATCTACAACAGGCGTTACTGGAAGCTGCCCATCATCATCGCCGGCTTCATGGGACTCGGATACGGCACAAGCTGGAACGCCCGAATGTTTTCCGACTATAGCCTCGCTTATCAGGATATCATGGATGATAACCCTGACACAAAGTCGTATATGGACTTCTTCCCGCCCAACGTCGACGAGTCATCACTCGACAAGACTTGGCTTTCACAGACCTTCAAGGCCAGGAAAGATTATTACCGGCGCAACCGCGACCTCTGCATAATATGCTGCGTGGCTGTCTATCTGCTCTGTATGGTGGATGCCTACGTGGACGCCCACCTCACTCACTTCGACATCTCCCCCAACCTCTCCATGGACGTCGCCCCCGCCATCATCAATGACCCCCTCAATGCCCGGCCCAAGCTCGCTATGCACTGGGCACTCACCTTCTAACACTATATAGTAAGTATGAAACTCCCGTCTATCATAATAGCACTCGCCGCCCTCGCCACTCCGGCAGCCTCCTTCTCAGCACGGCCTGACGTAGCCAACGTGCTCGATATCAAGCACACCATCTCCGATGACAACATTATCTTCCCGGAAAGCTTCGAGACCGATGCACAACAGCGTATGGAGTCATGGTATCTCAAGAATTATACAGCCACTGATGAGCGCTATCGCTCCATGCCCGACGCTGACGTCTCCGATGAGGTAATCAAAAATCGCCTCGCAGCGATGCCCACGGCCATAGAGATGCCGTTCAACTCCATAGTGCGCAGTTATATAGACCGTTACACCAAGCGCTCGCGACAGCAGGTTGCCGTATTGCTCGGACTCAGCATCTACTATATGCCCATCTTCGAGCAGGCTCTCGAAGAGGAAGGACTCCCCCTCGAGCTTCGCAATCTCCCCGTCATAGAGTCGGCACTCAATCCCAATGCTGTCTCACGTCACGGCGCTACCGGCCTCTGGCAGTTTATGCTCGCTACGGCCAAGGGCGTCGGACTCGAAGTCAACTCACTCGTAGATGAACGACGCGACCCATATTCCTCCTCCAAAAAGGCTGCGAAATACCTCCACGACCTGTACGACTCCTACGGCGACTGGAGTCTCGCCATAGCCGCTTACAACTGCGGCCCCGGCACCGTCAACAAAGCCATACGCCGCGCCGGAGGCGACCCTAAAAGCCATGATTTCTGGAGCATATACAACTATCTCCCGGCTGAAACCCGTGGATACGTGCCCCTCTTCATCGCCGCCAACTACGTGATGACTTACTATCCGGAACACAACATCTCTCCCGTGCTCCCCACCAAACCACTCGTCACCGACACTATCCACGTAGGCCGTCGCGTGCACTTCGACCAGATATCTACCGTGCTCTCAATTCCTATCGATGAGCTCCGTATACTCAACCCGCAATTTCGCGCTGACGTGATACCGGCCTCCGCCGACAAGCAATATACTCTCATCCTCCCCTCACAGCAGGCTCTGGCTTACGTGATGAGCGAAGATAACATCGTGCAATATAACGCTGACCGCTACGCGCAACGTATTGAGGTTGACCCCTCTGACGGCAATGGCGACAATAACGGTAATGACACCAACGATTCTGATAGCGCTGACCAAGCAACAGAGAGTGAATTGACCGCCAACCATCCTGAGGAACGCGACAACACGCCGGCAGTGGAACAGCAGACTTTCGCCTCTCAGCAACCCACTCACAGCATCACTCACACAGTCGCAGCCGGAGAGACGCTCTCTTCAATAGCCGACAGATATAAAGTGACTATCAACGATATACGCTCATGGAACTCCCTGCGCCGCAACGCTGTACGCGCCGGACAGAAGCTTCGCATACAGACCACCGAGGATATCACCTCAGCCGATACGCCCACGCCTGCCCGACAGACACAAAGCGCAGCCTCCTCACAGAGCGCCGCTTCCTCTAAGACCTCCAAGAACGGCTCTGCGACAAAGACTGCACAGACTCAGACTAAGAAAAAGACCGAACCTGCTCAGCAAAAGGCCACTACACATACCATAAAGAGCGGCGAAAACCTCACCACAATCGCACGCAAATACGGCGTAAGCGTAGAGCAGCTTCGCCAGGCCAACGGCATCAAGGGCGACGCCATCAGAGCCGGATCCACACTCAAAGTGCCCGCCAAATCCACTAAATCCGGCAGCACCGGCTCCTCTTCTAAAAAATCATCCAAAAGACGCAGATAATCCGCTATGAATAAAAATCAGAAAATAATACTCTATTCGGGTATCGGAGTCTTCGCGGCTCTCATCGTCCTCGTCATCATACTGATATGCAATATGTCGCGGCAGCAGTCTTCTGTCAACGAGGCACTCGCCACGGCCGACAGTCTCGCCCTTGCCAACGACCGTCTGCAACTCACCAACGAATTCAATCAGCTTAATGCCGACTTCTCACAATACGAAGACCAGCAGATATATCTGAAGAACGACTCACTCGTGCAGCAATACAACGCAGCCCGCATGAAGGTGGAAGGACTTCTCAAGGAACTCAATGCCGAAAAACGAAGCAATTCCGCCAACCGCGCACGCATCAAGCAGCTCGAAGGTGAGATCGCTACACTCAAAGGCATCGTGCGCCACTATCTGGAGGAAATAAAACGACTCGGAGAAGAGAATGAAGGTCTGCGCCAGGAGATACAGCAGGTCAACGAGAAAAACCAGCAACTCGCTGCCACCGCCGCCACCGCACAGCGCGACAACGAGCAGCTTACTCAGACCGTAGCGCAGGCCAAACGCCTGAATATCACCGGTCTCTCCTTCGCCGCTTACAATAAGAAAGGGAAAGTGGAGAAAAACGTCACCAAAGCCAAATCGCTCGGTGCATCGTTTGTCATCAGCCCCAACGCCACAGCCGCACCGGGCAATAAGACCGTCTACATGCGTATCGTAGCCCCCGACGGCACAGCGCTCACAGGCGGCGGCACATTCACCTATGACGGCCAGCAGCTCACAGCCTCCGGCGCCAAGGAGATCACCTACGACAACGGCGAGCTCCCGGTCTCCATCTATTATCAGACCAACACCACGCTGACCCCCGGAGAATACCTCGTGGAAATCTTCTGCGAAGGCAACCGCCTCGCCTCCCACCGCTTCCCCCTCCGCAAATAAACCCATCCCCCAACCACCTCTCCCCACCTCTACCCGCAGACATCTCTCCAACCCTACCGGCAGACACCTCCCCAACCCTGCCCGCAGACACCTCTCCAACTCTGCCCCGGAGGGGCATAATCTCGATAACCGGACACAAAGTGTCCGGACCAAACACCCTCCCTCTCCGAGCCCCGAAGGGGCGAGACCCAAAAAATATCAAAAAACACTTGCACATTAAATAAAAAAACCCTATCTTTGCAAGTATAAAGCCCAGGTGGCGGAATGGTAGACGCGCTCGTTTCAGGTGCGAGTGTTGAGAGACGTGCAGGTTCGAGTCCTGTTCTGGGCACCCTGCAAAATTGCAAGTGATTAATTTTCAGTCACTTGCAATTTTTGCTTTCAGCCCGTGT